>CAZSQD010000020.1:0-18398 GCA_964608925.1 uncultured Kordia sp. | reverse complement strand
TAGTATTACCTATTTTAACAACTTACCACAAACTTTTAAGCAAATTGCAGACGAGCAAGGTAACCACGTTACTATTGATCAACATACTCCTGGAGGTACTGGTTTTGTTCATCATGAAGCTAACAGTACTTTGTATGATAAATTTAGAAATATCGTTTGGGATTATGTTATTTTACAACCCGGTTCCAGTGAGTCCATTGGTGCTTCTTACCCCATTGCAACTACCACAATACGTGCGCAACGTTTAAAAGATTCCATTACAAAATACAGCCCCTGTGCAAGTATACATTACTATGAAATTTCTTACGGAATTGTAAATGATACGCCTGCAAGTTTTCAGCAGTATTTGGACCGTCAATTAATTATAAAAAATAACTTAACGCAAATGAGTAATGCTACTAACATCCCTTTTATTCCTGCGGGCGAATGTTTTAAAAACTCCATGCAAACGGACCCTTCTCAGTTTTTATGGGTAAATTATTATGATATTCACCCCAATCCGAAAGGAAGCTTTTTAGCGGCTTGTTCTTTTTACAATGCTATTTTTAAGCAACCCATAGTAAATTCTGCAATTACTGGAGGCGTAAGTGTTGCCGATGCTAATTATTTACGCAATCAAGCAGAAACTACAACACTTAATAATTTAGACGATTGGCTTATAAATAATTATACGGCTACCGCAAATTTTACCTATACTGCAACCAGTACTACAACTGTTGATTTTACAAGTACCGCTACTAATCAAGATAACATATTATGGAATTTTGGTGATGGCACTACAAGTACACAACCCAATACCACACATACTTTTGATTTTAACGTGCAAAATAGCTATACCGTAGTATTAACCGCTTACAAAAATTGTAAAGAACACCATAAGTTAATTACCATTACACAAAGTGAATTGAGTACTGCGGACTTTGAAATAAACACCGCTTTTAACATATATCCTAACCCAACTTTAGGTACTATTTATATTGATAAAAATAATGGAGAAATAATTAAAAGTGTTAAAATTTATGATGTTATAGGAAAGCAAATTTCTGCAAATTTATATACAATATCAAGCACTTTTGAGCAGATAGATATTCGTAATCTATCTGCTGGAATATACCTACTTCAAATTGATTTAGGTACACACCAAATTAATAAAAAAATAGTTAAAAAGTAAACTTCCACACTTTATAAATTGAAGATAAATTAAAAGAAGTTGTAATCATTTCGTTATATTTGTAAAAACATAACGAAATGATATTTTTTTAAATGATAACCGTTCAAGAAGCTTTACAACAAATTCAAAAACACTGCACAAGCGCAACCATTACAACTGTAAAGCTTAAGGAAGCCGTAAATTATTATCTTGCTGAAACTGTGATTTCTGAAATCAATATGCCTCCTTTTAACCAATCGGCAATGGATGGCTACGCGTTACATTTACATTCAAAAATAGATTATACCATTATTGACGAAGTTAAAGCAGGTGATAAACATGATCCTGTTATAAAAAAAGGGGAAGCAGTACGTATTTTTACAGGAGCTCCTGTTCCTAAAACTGCAAATGCAGTGGTTATGCAAGAAAAAACTATTGTTACAAATAACAAGCTTACTTTAACCGCTACAATTATTGAAAACACCTGTATCCGCCCACTTGGAGAACAAATTAAAAAAGGGGAAACTGCTTTACAAAAGGGCACAAAACTTACTCCTGCTGCAATAGGTTATTTAGCCTCTTTAGGTATTACAAATGTTATGGTTTATAAAAAACCCTCTATTGCTATTGTTGCAACAGGAAATGAATTAGTAGCTCCTGGTAAAAAATTGAATTATGGTGAAATTTACGAAAGCAACTCCGTAATGCTTAAAACTGCTTTACAAAACATTCACTATACAAACAGTACAACTTATAAAGTAATTGATGATTATCAAAGTACCTATACCTTATTAAAAAAGGTGATTAAAAATCATGATGTAGTACTTATTAGTGGAGGAATATCTGTTGGTGATTATGATTTTGTAGGTAAAGCATTACTTGAAATTGGTGTTACACAAATTTTTTATAAAGTGAAACAAAAACCTGGGAAGCCTTTATTTTTTGGTAAAAAAGGAGGTACTTCTGTTTTTGCGTTACCCGGAAACCCTGCTGCTGCTTTAAGCTGTTTTTATGTATATGTACAAACCGCCTTACAAAAAATTATAGGTAATACAACACAAAGTAATTGTCTATCCGAAACAGCAATAGCAACCACTTCTTTTCAGAAAAAAGGAGATAGAGCTCAATTTTTAAAAGCTATTTTACAAAATGGAAAAGTTGAAATTTTAGAAGGGCAGAGTTCTGCTATGCAACAAACTTTTGCGCTGGCAAATGCATTAGTATACCTCCCTGAAGAAATAAAAAATATTGAAATTGGTGATTCCGTTGCTCTCATTAAACTACCTATTTAATAGTGGTACGATAGCTTTACTGATGACAATTGATAGTGTTTAATTTTCCGATGTTAATAAAATAAAATTATGGAACTTAAAATTAAAAGTAAAATATGGATAGAAACTGGCAATAATGTACTTATTGGAGAGGGAAGGGTTGCGCTATTAAAAGAAATTGATAAAAAAGGATCGCTTTCAAAAGCCGCAAAAAGCTTAGGGATTTCCTATAAAAAAGCGTGGACATTAATAGATTCCGTAAACAAATCAGCTAAAAAAGATGTGATTATCACTAGTATTGGTGGTAAAAATGGTGGCGGTGCGCAACTTACAGAACATGGTAAAAAGCTTGTTCAAATATTTGATGAAATCAATAAAAGTTGCTGGGAACATTTAGATAATCAACTACATAAGCTAGAAAATTTATGAGTGCGGAGTTACTACATATTTGGCCTTTTTTACTTATTTTACCTGTAATTGCATTTTTATATGCCAGTGTAGGTCATGGTGGTGCAAGTGGATATTTAGCACTAATGGCAATTTTTAGTTTTGCTCCAGAAAACATGAAATCTACAGCACTTTTATTAAACTTATTTGTAGCTGCAATTGCCTTTTATCACTATTACAAAGCAGGGTTTTTTAATAAAAAGCTATTCCTTTCATTTGCTATTGCATCAATACCACTATCCTTTTTAGGAGGCACTATTGATATAGACGCATCATTATATAAAAAAATATTAGCAGTATTGCTTATTTTCGCCATCTTAAAAATGCTAACTATTTTTGGTAAAGAAAACACGCAAATAAAAAATGTAAAAATTTGGCAGGGGCTATTAGTGGGTGGAATTATAGGTTTTTTTGCTGGGTTAATAGGCATTGGCGGAGGTATTATTTTAAGTCCAGTTATACTACTTATGCATTGGGGTAAAATGAAAGAAGCTGCTGCAGTTTCTGCCTTATTTATTTGGGTAAATTCTGCTGCTGGATTAATAGGGCAAATTAGTAGTGGTATTCAAATAACAAACTTATCATATATGTTAGTTGGCTTTGCGGTAGTTGGAGGTTTTTTGGGTAGTTATTATGGTAGTAAAAAAATGAACAACCAACACTTACGAAACCTATTGGCTTTTGTATTAATCATTGCCTCTGTAAAACTATTTTTTGTATGATAAACCCATCCAAAAATAGAAGTGGAATAATTCTAGCTGGTGGAAAAAGTAGCCGAATGGGTACTGATAAAGGATTTATACTGTTAAATAACAAACCTTTTATCCAACATATTATTGATTGCCTTCAACCTTTAGTTGATGAAATTATTATTATAAGTAACAACGCTGCCTATGATGTTTTTGGTAAAAAAAGAGTAGCTGATAAAATTATTAATTCAGGGCCATTAGCTGGTGTGTACACTGGATTATTTTATAGTAAAACCCAAAATAATATTATATTAAGTTGTGATGTTCCATTTGTAAACCAACAATTATTATCCGTTTTATTACAAGAAGAAAAAAAGAAATATGATATTATTCAATTACAAAGCGAAGGAAAAAATATGCCCTTAATTGCATTGTATCAAAAAAAATGTGCTCCTCATTTTCTGAAACTTTTAAACAGTGGGGAAAAACGTATGAATACCGCTATTAATCAACTCAACACCAAAACGATTACCATTAATGCAACACTTGAAAAATTTGCAAAAAATATAAACACACCTGAAGATTTAAAACATGGAATTGAACATTAAATATTTCGGAATACTTGCAGAAGTAACTCAATGTAATGAAGAAACATTCGTTTTTAAAAAACAAACCATTTCTGAGTTAATAACTGACCTGTGCAGTAAATATCCGCAGTTAAAAGGAAAAGAATTTCAAGTAGCCCAAAATCAAAAAATAGTAACCCCAAAAAGTATTGTTTCTGAAGGTGAAATAGCATTATTACCACCATTTTCAGGAGGATAAAAATATGAATAGATACAGCAGACATACTATTTTACCCGAAATTGGCCAAAAAGGACAAGAAAAACTCACTAATGCTAAAGTTATTGTAATTGGTGCTGGGGGTTTAGGTTGCCCTATTTTACAATATCTTACTGCTGCAGGAGTAGGTACAATTGGCATTGTAGATTTTGATGTAGTTGAGGAGTCTAATTTACAGCGTCAAATATTGTTTGGCACCACAACATTAGGAAAAAATAAAGCGCTTGCTGCAAAAGAAAGATTAACGGACATCAATCCGCTTATTACAATAAATACATATCCTGAACCATTGACGCACAAAAACGCCATTTCCCTTTTTGAGCAATATGATATAGTGGTTGATGGTACTGATAATTTTGCTACACGTTATTTAATAAACGATGCTTCTGTAATTACAAATACACCATTGGTTTATGGTGCCATTTATAAATTTGAAGGGCAAGTTGCGGTGTTTAATTACAAAAACGGACCTAGTTACCGTTGCTTATTTCCAACTCCTCCAAAAAAAGGAAGCACACCAAATTGTTCTGAAGTTGGTGTTTTAGGCGTATTACCAGGGATTATAGGAACGCTACAAGCCAATGAAGTATTAAAAATTATTTTAGAAATTGGCGCTGTATTGTCTGGGAAATTACACTGTTATAATGCACTTACCACGCAATCACACACCCTAAAATTAACTAAAAACGAAAGTATTATTAATAACGTTTTAGCAAAAAAAGATGTTTTTAGTAATCAGAAAATGGAACATTTTATTTGTGGGGTTGAAGAAAAAAATATTACCTTTTTAGAGGCTTTAAACTTAAATAATACACTTTTTATTGATATTAGAGAACCTTCTAAAACACCTGAAATAGACCAAATTTCACACCTCCAAATCCCGATGAGTGAACTTGAAAATCGAATTTCAGAATTAAATAAAAATAAAAATATTATTCTGTTTTGCCAATCAGGGATAAGAAGTAAAAAGGCAATTGAAATATTAAAAAAACATCAAATAAACAACTGCTATAGCCTTAAAGAAGGCGCTTTAGCAATTAAAAAATATTATACAAATGAAAAAGCACAACTGCATAAAAAACGTATTTAGAGAAGGGGCAATCACTTCAGAGTTTATTGGTAATGCCATTGCAAAACACCAAACTAAAACTACCATTGGTGCCCATCAAATATTTTTAGGACAAGTACGTGCGGATGAAATAGATGGTAAAACCGTATCTGCTATTGAATATACCGCTTATGAGGAAATGGCAAATGCAAAAATGCACGACATTAGAGAGGCAACCTTTGAAAAATACAACCTAACTTGCATGCACATTTACCACAGTTTAGGTACGGTAAAAGCAGGTGAAATTTGCCTGTTTGTATTTGTTTCTTCCCCAAGGAGGAAAGATTGCTTTAACGCTATTGAATACTTAGTTGAAGAAATTAAAAGTGATGTTGCTATTTTTGGTAAAGAGGTTTTTGAAGATGAAAGCCATCAATGGAAAGTAAACCAATAATGTATTTCGTTTAATTGTTAATTTGTTTAATCGCATAAAAAAGTAATAAAATGTCATATTTATTTTCATTTGAAAAGTTGAATGTTTGGGTAGATTCTAAAGAATTAAACTTTTTAAAAGAAGAAGATTACCCAAACATTAGGCCCGAAATTGAAAAGATTTCCAATAAATTAAACGCTTTACGAAAAATCACAATTAGGTGGTTAAACAAATCAACGGATTAACAATAAAAAAAGACACTTATACAAATCAACGAATTAACAATAAATAAACACTACTATGGTAGATATTACACATAAAACAAGTACATTAAGAGTTGCAACCGCACAAGCAATTGTAAAGGTTAGTAAACCAGAAACTATTGAAGTCATCATTAATAAAACCGTACCTAAAGGAGATGTTTTTGCCATGAGTAAAGCAGCAGGATTATTAGGAGTTAAAAAAACGCCTGAATTATTACCTGACTGCCATCCATTACCAATTGAATATACAGGTATTGATTATGAAATAAACGGCTTAGAAATTACCGTTTTATGCACCATAAAAACCATTTATAAAACGGGTGTTGAGGTTGAGGCAATGCACGGAGCCAGTATTGTTGCCTTAAATATGTACGATATGCTAAAACCTATTGATAAGGGTATTGAAATACATCAAATAAAATTATTGAATAAAAAAGGTGGTAAATCAGACTTTAAAAATAAATTTAGAAAAAATATTACTGCAGCAGTAATTGTATGTTCTGATACTATTTCGGCAGGACAAAAAGAGGATAAAGCGGGTAAAGCTATTATTAAAAAATTAGAAGAATGTGATGTTATTATTAGTGATTACATTATTATTCCTGATGAAAAAGATGACATCCAAAACAAAGCAATACACTATCAAAAAGAAGGGATTGATTTAGTAATTTATACTGGCGGAACAGGTTTATCAAAACGAGATGTTACTCCCGAAGCGTTACTACCTATTTTAGATAGAAATATTCCAGGAATAGAAGAAGCAATTAGAGCACACGGACAAGAACGCACTCCGTACTCAATGCTATCTCGTAGTGTGGCAGGAACTTTAAAAGACACCTTAGTTTTAGCACTACCTGGGAGTACAAATGGCGCAAAAGAAAGTATGGATGCCATATTTCCTGCGGTATTACATGTTTTCGGAATTTTAAAAGGATTAAGACACGATTAATCTATCCGTTCAAGTGTTTCCGAAATCTTGGAAGAGGACTAATGAAATGTAAAAATTGAGGGATCATCAACACTCAATCAGACATCATAAAAAGAATACAAATAACCTAATATAGGCTATCGCCCCGCGATTTAATGACAACAAAAACAAACATATTAACCGATACTTTTTCCCGTAAACATTCCTATTTACGCATCTCACTTACGGAACGTTGTAATTTACGTTGTACCTACTGTATGCCTGAAAACGGAGCTACTCTTTCGCCAAAATCAAATATTATGACTGCAGATGAGATTTATCATATTGCTAAAATATTTGTAAATAATGGGGTTAAAAAAATTAGACTAACAGGTGGAGAACCTTTAGTGCGTAAAGATTTTACTGCTATTTTAGAAAAATTAGCAACCCTACCTGTAGAAATTGGTATTACTACTAACGCTATTATTGTTAATAAATTCATCGACACCTTTAAACGCTTAAATATTAAACAGATTAATGTGAGTTTAGACAGCCTAAAAGCAGCTAAATTTGAAGAAATTACACGAAGAAACTATTTTGAAAAAGTATATCAAAACATCATACAATTAGTGCATGAGGGGTTTGTTGTAAAATTAAATGCCGTATTGATTAAAGATTTTAATGATGATGAAATAATTGATTTTATTGAATTGACAAAAAAATTAAATATCAATATCAGATTTATTGAATTCATGCCTTTTGACGGGAATAAATGGGATATTAAAAAAATGGTTAGCTATGATGAAGTTATAGCGATTACAAACAATCATTTTAATGCTAAAAATGTAATTCGTTTACAAGACGCTGCTCATGATACCTCAAAAAACTACAAAATAGAAGGTTATAAGGGTAGTTTTGCTATTATTAGCTCAGTAACCAACCCCTTTTGTGATAGCTGTAACCGTTTACGGTTAACAGCAGATGGGCAACTTAAAAACTGCTTGTTTTCAGCTACTGAACAAGATTTATTAACTGTTTACCGTAAAGGAAACGATATTGAAACGCTTATACAAAAAGCCATACAAGGAAAGTTTAAAATAAGGGGAGGGATGGATACTTTAAAAAAACTACAAGAACCCAAACTACACTCTAAAAATAGAAGTATGATTAATATTGGAGGGTGATTTTTTTAAGGATTTAAAATGAATATACTTCTTAAGTTTACACTTTATCTTTGTTTACAGTACTATGCAATTACTGTTAAATCTCTCCAATAATCACTATAAAAATTAGTAGTTTGTAGTAATTTTTTATGATTACCAGAAACATCTGAATTTCCATTTTCTATAATGTAAATGCTATCCGCAATGTGCTTTAAGGAGTGTAAACGGTGTGATATAAAAATAATACTTATTTGTGATTTTAAGTTACTCAATAATTGAATTACAAATTGCTCTGTTTTTCTATCCATAGCAGACGTAAATTCATCTAACAATAATACTTGTGATTTTTTATACAATGCACGCATTAAAGCCAATACTTGTTTTTGTCCTCCAGATAAATTAATACCTTCCTCTCCTAATAGCGTAGCATACCCTTGTGGTAAAGTTGCTATAAAACTTTCAAAACCAAAATGCTTGCAAAAATTTACCACATTTTCTAGATTATCCTGTTTGCCTAATAAAATATTATCAATAATATTACCATTAAATACCGTTATTTCTTGCGGTACAACTCCTAATATATTTCGCCAACTTTCAGTATTTACATCCGTTAGTGGTATTTTATCATTAAGTATTATTTTACCACTTTCAAAAGTATAAAATTTTTGCAAAACCTGTCCTAAAGTACTTTTTCCACAACCACTTTCTCCAATAATGGCAATACATTCATTTTTTTGTATTGAAAGGTTAATGTTTTTTAGCAGCTGACTTCTTCCTGCAAAACGAAAGGATAAATTTTGAATAGACAAGCTTTCAAATTTATCAATTTCGATATTTCCTTGTTTTTCTTTTTCTATAGCTGCAAATTCATACATTCTATTAAAGGCTATTTTAGCTTCATTAATAGGTATGCTTATTAATGCTAAACTAGCAACAGCGGGTAATAAAGAGCCTGCAATACCCAATATGGCCATTAATTCACCCAATTGCATAGTATCATAATACACTTGTGTAGCGGTATACCCTAAAATGCCAATTAAAAAAAGTACACTAAAAACTCCCGAAAATACAGACAAACGAATGTTTATTTTACCTAATTGAAATGTTTTTTCTTGGTAATTACCATAAATTAATTGGTTTGCTTTTTGAAAAACAGTTTGCCTATTATTGTTTTTAATGGTTGCAATACCTTGCATTGAAGTTATATAATTACTTTCACTAAAAGCATACCCTTGCATCACTTCTTTTTGAGCTGTTATAATACGCTTGTTAAAACTATAAATTAAAAAGAAATAGAAAGGTAAACTTATTAAGGCAATCACGCCTGTTTGCCATGAGTAATAAAATAAAAAAGCTAACGAAACGATAGTTACTAATGCATTTATAATAACACCACTAGCAAGTAGTGATATTACCCGTTGTACACGTTGCGTATCATTTAAACGAGCTACTAACTCACCTATTTTTCGAGTATCAAAAAAAGGTTTGGGTAAGTGTAATAATGCGGTGTAAAAACTATCAATTATCCGATTATTAAAATCTTTGCTTTGTTGTAATAAAAAATAATTACGTAATGCGGTAAAAAACACTTTTACCAATAGTAAAAAGGTTACTAAAGCAATGCCTGTTATTAGTTTAGTAAAATCTTTTGAAGGTAAAATATCATCAATTAATTTTTGAGAAAAGATGGCCATTGCCATTCCTAAAATAGCAATAATTAACCCTAAAGCGGCACTAAAAATAAGCAGTTTATAATCTTCTTTTAAAATGTTTAAAAACCATTCCTTTTTATTGGCTTTCTGTTCGGTTTCTATTTTAAAATTTTCATTTGGGGTTAAGGTTAAACAGGTTTTAGATTGCCAAACCTTTTCCAATTCTTCTTGTGTATAATATACAATACCTTTTGCGGGGTCACCCACAATAAATTTGTTATTTTCATAACCATAGCATACTAAGTAATGTTGTAGGCGTTCCTCAATAACTACGTGTAAAATAAGTGGTTCTTTATGGTCTATTACTGCTTGTATATCAGCTTCACAGCCGTTTGCGGTAAAACCCAATTGGTTTGCAGCTTGGTATAATCCTAAAAGTGTTGTTCCTTGTTTGGTTGTACCACTTAATTCGCGTAATTTTTCTAGCGTATTAGCACCTTCATAATATTTTATAATGGATAATAAGCACGCTACACCGCAATCACTTTGGTCATGTTGCAACACAATATTTTTTTGTAATTGCTTGGTGGTTAATTTAGGGATTATAGTTTTTTTCATAAATAGTCATGCAGTAAGTATAGGCTTAACTGTTTGTTGGTGTTATACAAAGGGCTTTTTTAAATATTTACTTTTTATTGCAATGCTTTTACTATTGTTTTAGCAAGCAGTTGCCCTTTTTGTTTTTTAACCAATTGTTGGGTTTTGTTGTATATTAAAGTGTACGGAATAGATGTAGCATCAAAGCGATGAGCAAACGTGTAAGTAGCATCATGTAAAAAGGTAATATTGGGTTGATTGTTTAGTTTATAGGTATTGGCAAATTCAGCTATTTTTTCTTTGGGTTGTTCACTTACAAAAATAAGTTGTGCGTTTTTAAATGCTTCTAAATTTTTGTAAATACTTTGTGCTTCATGTTGACAATAATCACACTCGCTATTAAAGTAAATAAAAACGGTAGCTGTATTGGGTTTTAAGTTGTCTTGCGTAAAAATTTTACCCTTTAAAGTAGTAAAATTAAATTGGGGTAGGGTTTGTAGTTGTATAGCCACCTCTTTTTTGTATTGCATTTTAGTGAATACTTGCGTAACCAAATACCCTAAAAGTGATAGTATAGCTATAACAATGCCTATTTTAACTGTTTTTTTCATACTATTTTATGACATATTTAAGGTTAAAAACATAATGCCAACTACCCAAATAAGCAAGCCAACACCATAACTACTGGCAACAATAGTAAAACTTTTTTCAGTACCAATTTGCAACGCTTTACCTAATAAATAGGCTAGTACTAACCAGTATAATAACTCAAAAGCGTTAACCACTTGCATGGGGTACACAAACCAAGTTTGTAAATTTTCATAATTAACCGTGTTAATGGCTGCGAGTGGATAAAAATATTGTACTTCCTGCAAGGTATAGTCTGTTTTAAAGGTAAAAAACCAAGCCGTTTTTACTACAATAACCAATAAAAACACAAACTCTGCTTGGGTAACTATGGTAAATAGTTTTTTGTATGTAATGTCCTTCCCAAAAAAGAAACACCCTACATCTAATACCGCAGCAATAACACTAATTTTAAGTAATAGTAATAAAGGCATAATAACATACGCTACCCATGCCCATTTTTCTTGAAAATTTAAAGTGTTTGTTATTTGCTCTTGTGTGAGTTGCTCTACTAAAGAGTTATAATAGAGTTGCTCGGTTTGTAGAATTTCTTTGGAAAATATCCTAATAAAAAAGTTGCTACTATTAAACAGGAGAAGTGTGATTTTTTATTCATTAATTACGAATAAAGTAAGGGGGAGTTAAAATCCCCCTCTCTTATGAATATGCCTATTTTTTTTTTAAACTTGAGTAATAAATTAAAAATGCTAAAATAAAAAAAGCGAGAGCTGTAATCCATTTATTTATTTATTTTTAAATCTGTAAACATTGGAATCAATATTATACATAATATGATAATTGATAAAACAACCCCTAATATTTTTCTAAACATAATTATTACATTTTTTAATTTACAAAGCATTTACAGCACAACCTGCTCCAATAATTGCCCCAGCTAGTCCAGCTCCCCATCCAATAGGATTCCATAAATTAGCATAGACCCCTACAGCATATACCGCTGCTACTGCTCCAAATCCAGCACAAAATGAATCTGCGGCAGTACCACCGCTAATAATTTCTAATTGATTTAAATTTAATGTATTCATCTTATTTATAATTAAATATGTTATATCTCATTTTCACAATTAAAACCATTGTAAAGTACTGCTGCAAAAGTTGTCAGAAGAGCTCCCCATCCAAAAAATATAGCTCCTCCAATCGCTGCACCTAGAAGTAATGCCTTCTTTTCTTCTGCCGAGCAGCCCTCTTTTAACCCTCCTTGAAGGTTTTCCATTTGATTTAAATCTAAATTTTTCATAAAAATATAATTTTAATTGTTAATACTGTTCAAAAATAGCAACAAATACCAAGAAGTGCTTATGCAATAAATGGGTATTACTACCCTAAATTTCAATAAACTTCATAAAGATTTGTTTTTAAGCGAGTTGCAATAATTTTAAATGAAGTTGTTTTATGAAGTTAAAAAATGTAACTTTGTTTCAACTAAAAAACAAAGAGTTTATGAATACCATTGTAGGTAATAAAATAAGAAGTTTACGCAAACAAAAAGGCATGAGCCAAGAGCAAGTAGCAGATTATTTACACGTATCACAATCTACTTACGCCCGTATGGAAACTGGCGAAAGTGCTTCTTGGTCAAGTTACATACAACCTTTATGTGCTGTTTTTGAAATTCAACCAGAAGAATTATTAAAGCAAGATAGCATTGTAATTAATCAAAATCAACAAGGTGGGAATTCAAATAATGCTTATGTTATAAATCAACTCTCAGAAAAATTAATTGAGCAGTATGAATTGCGTTTGCAGGAAAAAGATGAATTAATTACCCTGTTACGTAAGCAAAATAATTAGTAACTCTTTTTTAAATTTCTAAAACGTACTCTAATGGATCTGTTTTTAGCAAAAGGTGTATATTTGAGTAGGTGTTACACAATAATCTAAAGGGATATCACCTTCAAAAACACCTTCAATTAAATTTTTTTCAGCGTTAAAAAAAGAAAGTCCTACTTTTATACAATTGGGTTTGCATTTTGCAAGCATATTATCATAAAAACCTGCTCCGTAACCTACACGATTTCCTTTTGTATCAAAAGCTAAAAGTGGTACAAAAACAACCTCTAATTTATTTTCAGGCACTTCAATACCATCAACAGGTTCAGGTATATTGTAGTTGCTTTTTACCAGTTTAGTATTGTCCGTTAGTAAGTAATTAACCATGGTAACGGTTTTCATATTGCATTTAGAAACTACTATTTCTTTATCTTTAGCATGTAATATGTGTAGTATATATTCCGTTTGTACTTCCTTATTTTCGGTAATACTCAAAAATAAATGATAGTAGGTTTTACTCCAAATTGGTAATTTTAATAGCTGATTGGCTATTTGCAAACTCCAGTTTTCTACCTCATCAATAGTAAGTGTATTGCGTTTTTGTTTGTATATTTTACGAAGTATTGCTTTTTGCATCACGTTATTATTTTACCAAAACTCCTTTACAATCCATTAAAGGTATATTTTGTAAAGCCTTTACATTAATGGTGTTTTTACGAAAGGTATACATTTTGTCAAACATTTTATTGTTTTCAAAAAAAGTAACCTGAAACTGGTTGTTTATTGCTAAAACCTCTTCCGTCATATACTCTATTTTAGCGTATGATTTTGGGGGTAAAATTTCAATTTTTTTACGCATATTAGACGTTATTTTATCGGCAGTATAGCCACCTGATAAAATGAGAACCATTTCAATAGCTACGTCTTTATCATTTATTAAATACGCGTTCCAATCGTTACATTTAAAATCATCATTATATTCCTGCACTACGGCAACATAAACATCTTTAACTTCTGGTATTTCAATATCTTTTTTCATTGTGGATACTTTTTTATTCCAAATAACTTGTATAAACGGGTATTCTAATGGTTTCTTCTATTTGTTGAGTTGTTTTTACAACGGCTACAATTTCAATAGCTACATGAATACCGTGTAAATTATCGGTATTTCGTAAACCTATAAATAGTAGTGTATTTATTTTTTCTTTTACCGCTACCACCCCTGATTTATAATTTTCACGTGATGCACTTAACACATAATCAAACACTTCTTTTTCTTTAAAAAGTTTAGCATTTGCTTCATTAAAAACATATACATCACAAATATTAGCTCCTGGAGGTGTTGTTAAATTATTTACTGCTTTTTGTAATGGGTTTTTAGTTTTAATATAGGTAGTTAACTCGCCTGCTAAATCAAAGGTGTTTAGTGTATTTTGCACTTCTACTTCATTTCTTGAAGCGGTAAAACGATAATACCATTCCTGTGTATTTTCAGGAAGATGTACTGGTAATACAACTCTATTTTTACCTCCTTTTATTAATGCGTTTGAGGTGGAGTTTATATAAAATTTATCCGTTTGTAAGGTTTGCGTTTCCAGTACTTCTATTTTTTGAAGTTGGGTGGTTTGATACGCATAAGTAGTGTCTATTTTTCTCTTTTGTTTTTGAGAAAAACATCCTATACTGCTTATTAAAAATAAAAATATGATTCCGTTTTTCATAGGGTATAAAACTACATAAAAAAATAGACTATTGAAGTTTAAATTGTTGATCAATATCCCAATTGGCACGTATTTCAATAGGATCTGGGTAGTAACTTACACGCTCAGGTTGTGTTTTTTGTAAATAGTTACCTGTATCATATTTTTGATTGGCATTTACATCATAAATTACTCGTAAATTATAGATAGATGGTGTAATATTATTAAAGTCAAAAACAGTTTCTCCTTTAGCAAATTGTTCATATTTTACATCACCTTTATTAGTAATCAACTGTACAATAATAGCGTGTTTGGGCAGGTTACTTATGGTTACTCTCATGTTCCCAAATTTAGAAAACGACTGTAATGAGGCATTATAAGTCAATGTATCATTGGTATTGTTGTAAAAGTCAATAAATGCATTTGGAAATATTTTTATTTGATATTTTTCTTTTTCTTTTTTCTCAAAATGAAAAGCAATTAACTGGGTTAATTTATCAATGGTTGTTGTAAATTTTACGGGTACGGAATCTTTATTAATAATTTTTATTTTACTATCATCAATTTTCACAATGGGTGTATTGGGTACAATACCAAAATTGGTATCAAAACTCATTGTTTGCTTTGATTTTTTAAAGAATAATGAATCGGCTTTTACTTTTTTACGCATTTTTACTCTAAAAGAATCAACCACTTTTTTATGTGTAACTACAAAGTTTAGTGAATCTAACTCAACCGCGGGTTTGAACCAATAGTTTAAGGTGTCATTTTCAATGTTTTTGGTAATTATAGTTTGGAAGTTTTTAGGTAGGTTTTGCGTGGTTAATTTTATATGAATAGCCTCACTATACGCACCTTCATAACGGAATTTAATACGGGTTTTACGTTCGTGTTTTGGTTTTAATGCCCTATACGTTATGGTTTCATTAAACAATTTTAACTCATACTTTTTATTTGTAGGCAATGTGATTTCCTCTTTTACAAAGCCTATTTTATCTGTTTTTTGGTTAAATTTATAATTGGAACCCTCTTTTTTTAAAGCAATGAGTACATATTTACCTGCTTTTAGGTTTTCAAATTGAAAAGTTGTAGCACTGTCTAGCGTATTGGTTATGTAACGTGGTTGTTTTTTATAGATGATAGAATCCGTATAAGTTGAATCTACTTCATATAATAATACCGATACAAATTCGTCTGTTTTTTGATACAATGCATCTTTAACACTGCCGCTTAATTGTAAAGAATCTATTTGGTTACCTGTAGAAAAAATGTATTTGAAATACGGAAAAGGATTTTCTTCATTATTATCAACAATACTATTCCCAAAATTAAAGGAATAGGTGGTGTTGGGTTGGAGGGTATCTAAAATTTTAATTTTTATAAACTTACTGGCTCCTGTTTGTGGTGTAATGGTAGGTTTAAATTTTAATGGCGGCGAAATAATAAGCTGCTTATGAATATCTTTTAGTTTTACATATTCATTAAAGTTAAAACGGATTTCGGTCCCTGAAAAATGCGTACTGTAATTTACGGGAGATGCTTTTAATAATTTTGGCGCTTCCGTATCTTTTACTCCACCAGAAGGTTGCCCTCTTTTAGCGCAACTTGCAATGGTTAATGCTAATATTGCGGATATATATATTATTTTTTTCATTATTTAAAATATTTTAAAGATATCCAAACTAAAGGTGTTTCTTCTGCCAACAGAAAGAAGTATTAATTTGGCTGCCTCCCTGAGATTGCAAATTAACAATATTTTAGTGAACTGTGCTTTAATTTTTTGTTAATGTAGAAATGTAGGTTTTAAAATAACCTTTTAAAAAACTTGACTTTGTCATTTTTTTAATCTAACTTCGCTTAACTTCTAATATTAATCATTAAAACAGTTCATATTCTTAGTAGTTGGCAATAATTAAAAAAATGACACCTAGATTCAAGAACTTAACGCAACAAATCATAATAATAATAATAATGTTAGCATTTTATTGCTCACAGAACGTTTATGGGCAGACAGAAAAAGATACATTAATTTTTGGACTGAAAAATTCTATTTTATTCAAAGAGTCAATCTTTGATGGTTATACACATATTGAGACTTATAAACCGAAACATATTAAATCTTTAATAAAGCCAGAGTTTAGAATTAAATATGAAAGTCAAACAGCAATAACAATTAGACCGAAAATCAATGGAACGAATTATTTTAATGTGCCAATTTGCACATTTGACTCTTATCTCATTAATGAAGAGTATGGAAAATATGTAAATAATTGTTTCCTTCAAATTGGCGAACACGACTTTAATAATGATGGTATAGCAGAAATAATAGTTGCTTTTGGGGTAAAAGGAGAATATTTAAATTGTTCAATCTATCAATATTACGAGCCTGCAAATATTGGTGACGCTGATAGAGAAGAAAATTGGAAAAAAATCAGTGATTTTGATGAAATAGGCTATTTCAATATTGGAAATTTTACTGAAGTAAAAGGTAATAAAATATTTTTTCCATACGGAACGAGAGGTTTAACTACAGGGTTTTTATATAACGAAAGGAGTTTTATAAAGATTGAATGACAGAAAAAGAATTAATTTTTATAATCAAGAAATGTATGAAAACTATTACTTACAAAGTTGGCAATAATTAAAAACAACAAATATGAAAGCAGTAAAAATAATTTTAGGAATAATTCTTTTAATTGGACCATTAGTATCAATTCCAAAACTTTTAGATAGCGGCAGAGGATTGACAACTTTAGTTGTTCCAGTCATAGTTCTAATAATTGGAATTTTACTCTTAAAAAGCGGACTATCTTCATCAAAAAAATAATAATTAAAAATTAAAACCATATGATTTTAGCTGAATCACCTCCTTGGGTAACTGGATTCTTCACTGCAATAGCAATATTGATTTTTTTTGGAGCTAAAAAACTATTTAAAGGAAAGTCTAAAGATTCTGACCTGACACAAAATGAAAAAAGAATTTTTAATAAAGAGTTGAATGTTAAAAACAAAAATGATATGTTAGAAAGAATTGATTATTGGGTCGACAAATCAGATTTTGCAGAAGCTAAAAAACTAACTGATTTATATATTGAATATAATGGAATTGACTCTGACATACAGAAAAGAAAAAATTTTTTAAATAAATAATTATGGGAATTATATTATACCAAACAGGAATTTTCATAGCAATTCAAATTGCTGCTATGTTTGGTCGAAAATCAAGAAATACAGCTGTTATTCTTATTTCACTTTTTACCATTCTGCAAGTTTATACATTTGGCTTAATGGCTTTTCAATTTCTTACAATCTGGGTTTCATATTATTTTGCAAAAAAATGGTTTTCAAATAAAAACCCTAAAGATGATAATCTAAATGATGATGAATTAATTTGTGTTCGAGATGAAGATGGTGGACGAGCAAGAATGTATAAATCAGAATATGAAAATATGAAAAAAGAAAAAAAGAATACTTTACAAGATTCGGATTTAAACAAAAGAAATGAATTTTATGACAAATTGAAATCTGAACAATAAAATAACTATTACCAACAACGTATATAGCTCATAGCTAATTAGTTGTTTAATCAAAGTTAAGGCTTATTTGCAAGTCCGCCAAATTTTTAAATTTGGCTTATTGATAAAAAAAGATAATAAGAAAAATTTAAAAATTCGGCTCGTGCTTAACCGAAAATAATTTTATAATTAACACGCTACGAGCCATATACAAACCGTTAAGCGAACCTTGAATGTAGCGCCAATCCCTGAAATAGGTTGACTAAAAATTAAACAATTAAATTAGTCACTTATGAAAACAC
>CAZSQD010000019.1:0-19736 GCA_964608925.1 uncultured Kordia sp. | reverse complement strand
TTGTGGCTACCTTACCGTCTATTATAATTAAAGCTTCATTACTGCCTGTTAAAGATCTACTACCCCGTAAAATTATATTTGTACTTGAATTGACACCATTTACTTGTAAGCCAGCAACCTTACCCGAAAGTTGATTGACAACATCAGGATTATTAGCACTCATTAATTTGTCGCTATCAACGGTATCATATGATGATGTGATTGCTTCGGTTTTTCTTTTTATACTCATTGCAGTAACCACAACTTCATCTAAACTATTGTCAGGAAACATAGCAACATTAAAATTGGTTTTGTTTTTAACGGTAATACTTTGGTTAGCATATCCTACATATGAAAAAATTAACACATCTCCTTTTTTTACAGCAATTGTATATTTTCCATCAAAATCAGTGCTAGTTCCAATATTGGTGCCATTCATTAATATGGTAGCAGCAGGTAGAGGTAAGTTTAATTCATCTACAATAATACCCGAAACAGTAGTTGTTTTGCCTGAAATTATAGTTGTTTCATTAAATTTTTTACGTATAATTTTAGATTGCAAGTAGCGTTGATACTCATATTTTGCATTATAATTAAGTCCGAAACCAAAATGATTTAACTTTGAAAATACTTTATGATAAGAAGAATGTTTAGGGTATTTTTGATTCATCAATCTAAACGATCCAGCCCCAAAATTTCTACTACTTTTACGGGAAATACTGTTGTTATAATAATTAGGTAAACTCAAATTGCTATTCCAGTTATGTGCTTTAAATTGATCTAAAGAAGCATCATACATACTAGCTAAAACTTCTGCGGTAACGCCTTTTTTGTCTTGGTTTTTAATAGTGAAACTCCATTTTTCTTTTGCTCCAGGTTGTAGCTTGTTTCTAAAGGTTTTGGTTTCTATTGTTAAAAATTCTTTTTTACTGGGTAGGTTTATAGTTCCTTGTTTTGTTTGGTGTTCTCCATTTTTTACATAGGAAAATGAAAGTTGAATGTTGGCATCGGGTATTATTTTTAAATGGTTAAACGGGATAGTAAAAACAAGACTACCGTTTCCATTTACTACTGTAAGTTTTTTATAAAAATGTTCACCTTTATAATACGCTTCCGTAAGTACTTGTAAGTTTTTTGTAGCCGTTTTTAATTTCAATTTAATAAACTTATCTTGCTGTACATTTTCAAAATTTAAAATCTCAAAATCAAATAATTGATTATCTGTTAAAGCAATATCTTTTGGGTTTACTAAAATTACTCGTTTTTCTTGCTCAATAGTATTCTCAAATTTATCCTTTCCAATTGCGGTAATCACATATTCTCCTGATTTCCATTTGTTGTTTTTCACAAGTACTTCAACTTCTTTTTGGGTATCGGTATTTATTGTTTTTTCAAAAAGTAAGTTGCCTTTTTTCCAGTTTTTGCTATCGTTTTCATTACTATAAGCTTCGTGGGGGAATAATTTAACAAATTCATTTTTGGTAAGCATCGGTAAATCGGGTGCTTGTAATTTTCGGGTGCGCAATACACGGTTGGGTGCTTGCAACTTATAAATTTTAAGGGTTACAGTTGCAGGAGCAAACTCGCCATTTAAATTTTGAGTGTTTACTGTAATGGTTTCTGTAGTGTTGTATGTAAAATCACCATCCGTTTGTAAACTAATGTTCATACTATGGTAACCTACTTTTACATGGGTAGTGCTACTACGTGTTTCGCCATTAATATCAGTAACATCTGCAGTAATTTCATAATTAAAAATAGGTAACCCTTCTTTTTTTGTGGTGGGGTTAGGTAGCGCAATAAAGTCAATTTCAAATTCCCCTTTTTCATTAGTAGTTGCCTCCCCAATTTTAATTTCTTGGGTTTCGGGTGTTTGGTAATGTCTCCAATAATTCCAATGTGTATACTGTGTTTTACGTACAATGCGGTAGCTTACTTTAGCATCTGAAATAGCAGTACCTAATAAGGCGTTGGCATTTCCTTTTACACAAATTTCTTGATTTACTAAAAAAGTTTCGGTAATAGGTGTAAAGGTTACTTCAAATTTTGGACGCTTGTATTCTTCTACCGAAAAATAAGTTTTAGCACCTTGGAAAGTGTAGCTGTTGTAAAATTTGTTTTTTGGACTAATTTGTAAGCTAAAATTACCAGTTAATACATCAGTAGGTAAGGTGAAGTTGTCAGAAAAACTACCATATTCATTAGTGGTTAAATTGAAGGTTTTTAATTCTTGATAATTGGCATCACGCACCTCTACAATGTATTCTTTATTTGCAACTACTGCCGATTTAAAGTTTTGTTTACTAATAACAATTCCTTTAAAATACACTTTTTGTCCAGGACGATAAATGCTGCGGTCTAAAAATAAAAATGCTTGTGCTCTACTTATTTTGTTCGGATCTTTTCCGTTGTTTCTATAATAGCTATTATGGTAATATGAACCTAAGTGTAAGGTGTCATTTTTTGTAGTAATGATAACCGATTCATTTCTTTTTTTACCACGGAAAGCAACTTCACCAAGTGTATTTGTTGTTTTGGAGCTATTACCAAAACTTATGGTTGCTTTTTGTATGGGTTTCCCTGATGTTCTATCCAAAACCTGAAATATTTTATCGGCTTTGTAAGTAGATTCTACGGCCACTAAATTACTCACGGTTTGGTAATTGTAGGTAAAGGTTTTTTCGGTATTAAATTCCGCATTAGTGGAGGCTAAAATTATATATTTACCAATATTTAAATTAGGGAGTAGTACTTCAGTACTGTGCTCAAAGTAATCCTCTTTTTGTGGTAATTTAGCTTCAAATGTGTGCGTGAATTTTTGCGTATTAAAAAATTCTTTTATTTTTTGATTGCGCTCTCGGTAATTATAGTCGTTAAAGTTTTGAGGATAAGAAACAGGGTAAATTCTGAAATACAGTTTGTGAATGTTATTGTATTTTATCAAAACCTTTGAAACAGTTGTCCCTACAAAAGTTTCATTTTGGATAGATAAAGATTCTTGTAAAATATTATTTTTCACATTTTGGGCTATAGTAGTTCCTTCGTTTTTTGCATAATCGGCAATAATTTCACTACAAATTTGTAATGCTTTTTTGCGATTTTCAGGATTTTCATCTTTGGTTGCGCTTTCAAAAATTGCCTTAGCATATGTTGCTTTTACGGTTGCATACGCAGTCCCTTTGCGTAATTTTTGAAAACTATTTTTTAAGGATTCAACATAAACGTCTTGTTTATTGGATAAGGTAGTATTATTTTTCACAAAATTTAAACGTGCTAAATACACGTCAATTAAGGCATCTATATTGTTTTTTTGTAAATGAAATACCTCTAATTTTTGATAGGTTTTTAAAACTTCTAATTGAGATAATATGCTATCATTAGCTTGTAATTTTAAATTTACAAATGCTTTTGAAGGAGTAAAGTAGTCTGCTTTATCAATATAAAAACGCGTTTTGGGTTTGGTAATGCGAGATTCCGTAGTGTTAAAAAAACTTAACGCTCTATGGGTTAAAAAATCATATAAGGTTGGGCGTAAATTTCTAAAAGAGGCATCGTTTTCAATAATAATGTATAGGTATTCATTAATGTCAATTGCTTGTAGCTGTTTTGTATTAGCAATAGATTGTTTAAAGCTTTCATGAATATTAGCAAACAATCGGTTTAAATCCCAAGTTCTGAAATCATCATTTATCATTTTGGCAGTTTGGGTACGGTTGTAAATTTGCCAACGATGTTGATTAAAATATTGCCATTTAAAGTCAGCTAAAATATTTTGTAAAATCGCATTTGCAGGAAACGGAGCAGTTAAAATTTCTTTTTCTAAGTTTTTCATTACATTTAGTTCCGCATCTTCTTGTAAAACCAATGCGTATTTACTTTGGTATAATAATGCTTTTATAAGCTGATTGTTATTATTTTTATGTTTTGCCTTTTTGTAAATGGAGGCAACAACATTGTTTGCTGATTTTGTACGCCCTTCCGTTTCAAAGGTTTCAACTTGTGTCCAAAGTTTTTCAAAACGTTGCTGTGCTTGAGTGTTTAAAGTAGTGATAATGCTGAAAAGTAAAATAAAATGTTTCATAAGTGTTTGCTGTTTTTAGCTAAGATAAAGATAACAAAAAGTATTCCAATACCGCAATGCGTGAAGCATCTCTTTTATTGAGCGAACGTAACATTTGAATTAGGGAGTGTTTTTTTTTAAGAAAACTTCTTTTTGTAGATTGCTAATTGTGTATTTTTACCAGAATGTTTAAAAGCTATATACTATATATACTTATTTTTATTTCTTTTTCAATGAGTGCGCAAACCGCTAATTTTGAAAAAGGAGTGGAGTTATATAAAGCTCATAAATTTAAAAAAGCAAAACGGTATTTCGAAATTTTTTTAAAACAAAAACCTACAAATACAAAAACACAGGAGTATTTAGGGGATATAGCAGGTTACGAGAAACAGTGGGATAAATCCATTTCTTTTTTTAAAAAGTTAGTAGAAAATCATCCTCAAAATGCCAATTATCATTTTAAATATGGTGGTGTATTGGCATTAAAAGCACAAGCATCTAATAAAATAAAGGGATTGCTATTGGTAAGTGAATTTAAAAAGCATTTACATAAAGCAGCAACGTTGGATGTAAACCATATAGAGGTACGTTGGGCATTGGTGGAAATTTATGTAAGCTTACCTAGTTTAGTGGGGGGGAGTGAAATCAAAGGCAATAAGTATGCGAAGGAGTTGTTGGGTTTATCACCAGTAGATGGATATTTGGCGTTGGGGTATGTAGCTGAATATTACGGCAAACCCAAACAAGCAGAAGCGTATTATAAAAAAGCAATTAAAGTAGGAGGGTCTTTGCATACCTATCAAAAATTATCAAGTTTATATGAAAAAGAAAACCAACCTGAAAAGGCGCTTTCTAATTATGAAGCCGCTTCAAATAAAAAACAACGCAATCATTTAAACTATTTAATAGGTAAAGTGTGCGCGCAGTATAATTTAGAGTTAGACAAAGGCCTAAAATGTCTACAGTTTTATATAGTAAACTATTCCGAAAAAGATGGTGTGCCTAAAAGTTGGGCAAACTTTAGGATAGCGCAAATTTATCGTCATAAAAAAGATAAACGTAATGCTTATAACTACATACAAAAAGCATTGCAAGAAAAACCCGATTTAAAACTGGCTATAGCCGAAAAAAAGTTGATTTTAAAGATGTAATAAGACTGTCTTAGTAGGTTTTATAAATCACTAACAAGATATTTTTCGGGCAATGCGTTGTATGCATTAGAATCCCACTTTTTTAATACGTATACATAATAATTATAGGGCTTGTGTTGAAAAAAAGTAGTTTCTTTTTTATACCACTTTCCATCATCACCTTTTATTAACGTTTTTAATTCTTTTTCACTACTGTTTGTGATGTCAACAACTACTTTGGGGTATGTAAAAGCATCAATTTCTTTAATTTTTCCAGTAGGATAATAATTAATATCGCTAATAAATTTTGGCATCTGTATTTTTCCAAATTTTAAAGATAAGATGTTGTTTAATAATTTATTTGTTCCTTTTACATATTTTATGAGACCTTTTTCAAAAAGTCTGATAAACGAATCTTGCCCTAATTTTTTGGCATTGAATTTCTTTTTACCAAATAACCATCCTTTAATTTTTGCTTTTGAAATTAGTTTACCTTCTTCATAATTAAAAGGCATATTTGGAATTGGATCTTTACTGTTTTTTATAAAGTAACTAGTTTCTTTGGAGCTATAACGCTTGTTATAATCTATTGAAAACTCCTTGTTTCCACACATAGGTTGTGCATACGAGTAGGTTTTAAATTTATTTTTATTAGCAATAGTGTTTTTTGGTAAATGCTCTAAATAAGCTCTAGTTAAAGTAGCTAATGCACCGCCTTGACTATGACCTGTAATAATAATATCATAGATTCCTCTTTCATTTAATAGCGATATTGGTTCTATGATTTTGTCAGATAAGATTACTATTGATAATGCATACCCAGCGTGTACAGCGGCATTTTTTTTGTTTGTAAAACAATATTGATTAGTAACGTCTTTAATTGTAATGTTTCCTTTAGCAGGTATCATTGCAGAGTAACAATTTTCTACCCAGCTTATTGCTTTTTCAGTAGAACCTCTATACACAATGACTCCAGTTTTTCCGTTTTCGTAAATTTGAAATTTATTGTCCATACTTAAAATATCAGAAGTATGTGTTAATTTAAATTCTTTAGGCATAATAGTTTCTGTCGAGCCAAACTGCTTTTTAAAATTAAAACTATTACACATAGCTATAGTAAATTTAGCTTCGTTTACATTAAAACCAGATTTAAGTTGTCCAATAGATAAAAATGAAGATAAAAAAAATAGATAGGTTAGCGTTTTTTTCATAGTATTAGTAACTGATTTATTATTTAGTTATTGTTTCAATTTAAGGATATACAAAAATCCTGCCCCTTTGGTCAAAATCGTAAATCATTTTGTTATCTTTACTTTTTATAAAGAATTAGATACAAATGAACATACATTTTATAGCAATAGGAGGTAGTGCAATGCACAATTTAGCATTGGCATTACACCAAAAAGGAGATCAAATAACAGGTAGTGATGACGCTATTTTTGAGCCTTCAAAATCTCGATTAGCAGCAAAAGGATTACTACCAAATACTATAGGATGGTATCCTGAAAAAATAACAACAACATTAGATGCTATCGTTTTAGGAATGCACGCTAAAGCAGACAATCCAGAGCTGTTAAAAGCACAAGAATTGGGTGTAAAAATATACAGTTATCCAGAGTTTTTATATGAGCAATCTAAATTTAAAACACGAGTAGTTATAGGAGGTTCTCATGGTAAAACAACCATAACAGCTATGATATTGCATGTAATGAATTACCATAATAAACCTGTAGATTATATGGTTGGTGCACAATTGGATGGGTTTGATACCATGGTACACCTTACTAAAGAAAATGATTTTATTGTTTTAGAGGGCGATGAATATTTGAGTTCTCCAATTGATAGACGTCCAAAATTTCATTTATACAAACCCAACATTGCACTGTTAAGCGGTATTGCGTGGGATCATATTAATGTATTTCCAACCTTAGAAAATTATGTGTCACAGTTTGAAACGTTTTTAGAATGCCTATCAAACGGAGCTATAATGGTGTATAATGAAGAAGATGAATTGGTAAAAAAGGTAGTAGAAACATCTGATGTGCACATGAAAAAATACCCATACACAATATTACCTCATTTTATTGAAGACGGACAAACCTTTTTAGAAACCGAAGAAGGACCGTTGCCAATTCAAGTTTTTGGAAAACATAATTTAAGTAATTTGGCAGGAGCAAAATGGATTTGCCAGCACATGGGTATTGATGAGGCTGATTTTTATGAAGCCATTACAACCTTTAAAGGCGCCAGTAAGCGTTTAGAGAAAATTGCAGAAAGTGAAGGGAAAGTAGTGTATAAAGATTTCGCACATTCGCCCAGTAAAGTAAAAGCCACTACAAATGCAGTTGCCAAACAATACGAAAATAGAAATATAATTGCGTGCTTGGAGTTACATACCTATAGTAGTTTAAATGCAGAGTTTTTAAAAGAGTATATAGGTGCATTAGATGCGGCAGATGAAGCCATTGTTTTTTATTCGCCAGATGCAGTGGCTATTAAAAAGCTAGAGGAAGTTAGTGAACAACAAATATTTGATGCTTTTAAACGTAACGATTTAAAAGTGTTTACCAATCCGCAAGATTTTAAAAATTATTTATTTCAGTTAAATTTTGATAATTCGGCGCTATTAATGATGAGTTCAGGTAATTATGGCGGGTTAAATTTAGAGGAAGTGAAAACGTTGATAGAAAAGTAACACTATGATAAAAATAGTATTGATTGTTTTTAGTGTTATTTTTATGAGTTGTGGAGCTATTAGAAATAAAGAACCAGAAGTAGTAATAAAAACTAAAGAAAAATGTTCTATTCAAATGGTAAACGGTTGGTATGAACATTATTTTCATGATCAATTAAACTTTAAACCTTTAGGGCTCCAATCGAATAAAACTATAAATTATTTAACAATATATGTGACAGAAACAGAGCTTTCAATATATGATTTTATTAAAAAACAAAATGAAAGTAAAAAAACATATTATAATAAATTAAAAGTTGAAGTAGAGAAAAAACAAACTTCTAATGGAGAATGCTTTATAGAGTATTCTATAATGACGTCAGGGAAAAACCTTAGTAAAAGGTTAGTTCATTTTTATAAATATAAGAATACACTTTTTGCAGTAGGATACAATATGGAAGAAAAACATTATGATACTTATATTGATGATGCAAAAAAAATGATGAACTCTTTTAAAATAGTTAAAAAATGAAAATTATATTTAGAATAACGTTATTAATAATATTGTTTGGGTCAAGTTTTTTGTGCGCACAAAATAAATTTAATGTAAAGTATAAAAATGTATTTACGTTACAAAAAAATAGTAATTGGAAAAAAGGTTTTGTTTGTGGTGCTGTGAAAGGTTTTTATAGGAAAAACAATGACGATTCAATGTATTTTTATATTGAAATAATAAAGGAAAATGAGATGTCATTATTTGATTTTATAAAACAAAAAAATGAAAGGTTTTTTGAGAATAATTATAAAGTAAAAGTTGATGCAGAAATAAAGAATAATGAAAACGGTGATTATTATAGTATAAGTGGAGAATATCAAGTTTTAAAAATATATAATCAAGTTAAAAAAAGATTAATTCATTATTATAAAATAGAAAATCATATTTTTATGGTAGAGTTTGTTGCGGAAAAATCTGATTTTGATAAGTATTTGAATGAAGTTAAAGCAATGATGAATTCATTTAGGATAATTAAAAAATAAAATGAACAAAAACTTTTCCATAAAAAATTGGTCAGAAGAAGACCGTCCGCGAGAGAAATTACTGGCGAAAGGAAAAGTGAGTTTAACCGATTCAGAATTGTTGGCTATCTTAATAGGTTCAGGTAATAGAAGCGAAAGTGCGGTGGCATTATGTAAACGTATTTTAGCATCTGTAAATCATAATTTAAACGCTTTAGGAAAATTATCCGTAGCACAATTACAAGAATTTAAAGGCATTGGTGAAGCAAAAGCAATAGGTATAGTTGCGGCATTAGAATTTGGCAGAAGAAGACGTACAGAAGAAATGGTGATTTTAGATAAAGTAAATTCTAGCAAATCAGTTTTTAATATCATGCAACCCATAATTGGCGATTTACAACATGAAGAGTTTTGGGTACTCTTTTTAAATAACTCAAACACCATTATTCATAAAGAGCAAATGAGTAAAGGCGGTATTACTAGTACAGTGGTAGATGTGCGTTTAGTACTAAAAAAAGCATTAGAATTGAGTGCAGTAGCTTTGGTGCTATGCCACAATCATCCATCAGGAACATTAACAATTAGTAAAGCAGATAAAAGTATAACCAAAAAAATTAAACAAGCAAGTGATGCTTTAGATATTGTATTAATAGACCATATTATCATTACCGAAAATAATTATACCAGTTTTGCCGATAAAAGCTTATTATGAAATTACTCATTTATACACATAAAATCACACCACGTTTAACGTATGTGTTTAAACATATTTGCACCCGTATTTTAGGGGTTGACGTTATTTTTACCACAGTTGTAGAAACATTTATAGCGCATCAAGGGTTAAAAATGTCATATACCAAACAACCCTTAGGTAAAGAGTTGTTTGTACAATCACATTATTTGTTATTTGAAGAAGGACTCTCTGACGTAAGTTTAAAAATAGAGCGTTGGGAAAACACAAAATGCTTTTTTAAAGTAGGAAAAAAAAGCGCATTACCTTTTGATGTTTTTGCAGCAAGTTTTTATTTGTTAAGTAGATATGAAGAGTATATGCCGTATGTAGCAGATGATTATGGACGTTTTCCTCCAGAAAACAGCATTGCCTATCAATATCATTTTTTAAAACAACCCGTAGTTGATATTTGGGCATACGAATTTAAAAAAGTATTACAAGAAAAATTTGAAGCATTTCAATTTATTAAAAAACAATTTCAAATACAACCTATTGTAGATGTTCCAGTTGCCTATCAATACGCTCAAAAAGGGTTGGTACGTACTTTAGGAGGTGTTTTTAGAGACTTATTTAGTTTTAAATTTAAAGAAATTTACCAACGTTTTATGGTTATTTTTGGTTTTCGTAGAGATGCTTATGACACGTTTAAATGGTTGATAAACATTCATAGAAAACGAAAATTACACCCCGTTTTTTTCTTTTTATTAGGAGATTATACCGTGCATGATACGAGTACTGATTTTAGAAACAAAAATTTTGTGAGTTTAATAAAATCGGTGTCAGATTATTTTTCAGTAGGTTTAAAAGGGTCTTATCAAGCATTGGAAAATGTTAAAATGTTAAAAGAAGAAAAACAGCGGTTTGAAAACATATTTAATATTCCATTAAAACGCAATAGAAATTCGTTTTCAAAATTAAAATTACCCATTGCCTATAGAAATTTAATTAATTTAGAAATTCAAGAAGACTATACAATGGGCTATGTTTCGGAGTCTGGTTTTAGAGCAGGAACCTGCACCCCTTTTCAATTTTACGATTTAGATTTTGAAATGCAAACACCACTACGCATACACCCATTTTGTATGTTAGACTTTGTATATAAGTACAACAATAAACAACGCGCCTTTACCGAAATTAAAAACATGATGCAAGCGGTTAAAAAAGTAAATGGAACCTTTAGTTTGGTTGTCCATAACTATACCTTTAGTAAAAATGAAGAATGGAAAGGTTGGCGTAAATTTTACACACAAATATTAGATGAAGCCATATTATAATATAAAACATATTTTTTTTGATTTAGATCATACCCTTTGGGATTTTGATAAAAACTCAGCACTTACTTATCAGTTCGTTTTTAAGCAATTAAATATAAATATAGATTTAAAAGAATTTCTATCGGTTTATGTGAAAATTAATTTAGAATTATGGCGATTGTTTAGTGTCAATAAAATTGAAAAAGAAACCTTACGTTATAGGCGATTAAAAGATACTTTTAAGGCTATAAATATTTCCGTTTCGGATAAAATGATACATCAAATTGCAGATGATTATATTTTAAATTTATCCAATCAAACTCATTTATTTGAAGGCACTATAAAAACATTAACCTACTTGCAATCAAAATATCAATTGCATATTATTACCAATGGTTTTGCGGATGTACAGGTTAAAAAAATAAAAAACTCAAAGTTAAAAACATATTTTAAAGTGGTGTTGGATTCGGAAACCGCTACCGCTAAAAAACCAAACCCTATTATTTTTGAAAAAGCATTACAATTAGCAAATGCAACCACAGAAAATAGTTTAATGATTGGGGATAATTATGAGGCAGATATACAAGGAGCACTTAATTTTGGAATGGATGCCATTTGTTTTAATTATCATAAAGAAAACCTCCCTAAAAACATTAAAATTATTACCCATTTAGAAGAATTAATAAAAATATTGTAGCTTGCAAATTATGAAAAAAATACTATTAATATTCGCATTTTTAACCTTATCGGTTAATGCACAAGAAAAATTGAACAATTATAAATATGTGGTAATACCTTCACAGTTTGATTTTCAAAAAGAAGCAAATCAATACAATTTAAATAAACTGTTACAGCTTAAGTTTAAGCAATTGGGTTTTGACGCCTATTTAGATACAGATGTGTTGCCAAGAGAGGTAAAAACAAATAGCTGTAGTTATTTAAAACCCGTTTTAGTTAGTGAAAGTAATATGTTTAAAACAAAAATTAAATTGCAAGTTTTAGACTGTGATGCAACTATGTTATTTGAAACTCAAGAAGGAAATAGTAGCTCAAAAAGTTATAAGACTTCTTATAATGAAGCATTACGTAATGCGTTAAAATCTTTTGGAAATTACCGTTTGCAATATGTGGAGAAAGAAAAAGTAACTGAAACTCCAATAGCTCCAGCTGCTATTGTAATGGGGTCAAAATTTTTAATGAGTGGAAAATCATATTTCTTTAAAGTTGCAAACAATAGTGTTTTTTATAAAAAAATTATAGAAAACTCAATTACTGTAGGTACCATTAGCAACACCTCAAAGGAAGGTGTGTATCATATTGTTTTTAATGGAAAAAAAGGAATTGGTTATTATGATGAAACTGCAAATTTTATGGTTGAGTTTATATCAGAAAATGGAGAAATTAGCGTCCAAAAATTTCAAAGAGTAGAATAGTTTTTTTATAGACTATCACTCTGCAATTAATACCCATACTTCTCTTTCCATCTATTTTTTAAAAACTCACGTTGTGCATTTTCACGTGCATTGTTATTGGGTTCAAAAAAAACAGTGCCGCTAAGTGCATCTGGTAAAAATTCTTGCGCTACAAAATTATGGGCATAGTTATGTGAGTATTTATACTCCTCACCATAACCTAACTCTTTCATTAATTTGGTAGGAGCATTACGTAAAGCTAAAGGGATGGTTAAATTTCCTGTTTGTTTTACGGTTTGTTGTGCTTTATTGATTGCCATATAAGAAGCATTACTTTTTGCAGAAGTTGCTAAGTAAATGACACATTGGCTTAAAATAATACGAGATTCAGGAAAACCAATAATAGTAACTGCCTGAAAAGTATTGTTTGCCATAATTAATGCAGTTGGGTTGGCATTACCAATATCTTCACTAGCTAATATTAATAACCTACGGGCAATAAATTTAGGGTCCTCACCACCTTCAATCATACGTGCTAACCAATATACAGCAGCGTTAGGATCACTACCTCTAATTGATTTTATAAATGCCGAAACAATATCATAATGCTGTTCGCCAGTTTTGTCATATAAAATCGTGTTTTGTTGTACAGTATTGAGCACCACTTCATTCGTGATTTCTATAGTATTTCCTTCCGTATTATTAATAATTAATTCAAAGGTATTCAGTAATTTTCTACCATCACCACCAGAAACTCGTAAAAGGGCTTCATTTTCTTTAATAGTAATGTTTTTTGCTGCTAAAATGGAATCGTTTTTCATAGCATTATCCAATAAAGCCAATAAATCATCTTTTGTAAAATGATTTAAAATATAAACTTGACAGCGAGATAAAAGTGCGGGTATTACCTCAAAACTCGGGTTTTCGGTAGTAGCGCCAATTAAAGTGATAATTCCTTTTTCTACAGCATTTAAAAGCGAATCTTGTTGTGATTTGCTAAATCTATGAATTTCATCAATAAATAAAATAGGGTTTTTAGTAGTAAACAATCCCGTATTTTTTTTGGCAGATTGAATAACTTCCCTAATATCTTTTACGCCAGAATTGATTGCGCTCAATGTATAAAATGGGCGTTCACTTTCTTTTGCAATAATATTAGCCAATGTTGTTTTACCAGTTCCTGGAGGTCCCCATAAAATTAAGGAAGGGATAATACCTTGTTTTATTTGATTGGTTAAGGACCCGTTAGCACCTACCAAATGCTCTTGACTTATATAATCAACTAATGTGGTAGGGCGAAGGCGTTCTGCTAATGGTTTATTCATCTTGTAAAAATACAAATACATACCTCAAATTTCAAAATATTGAATGTAAGTTTTTGACAATATTTCCGATTTTCACTTTTGGTAAACTTATTGACTAGCTTTAAAGTATGAAAAAAATCATCACACTATTTAAAATTGTAATGTTTCCGTTGTTAATGGTGTTGTTAATGTGGATTGTTTTTTTGTTTGAAATTGATTATGGTTATAATTTAAACAGGTACGGCATATTACCAAGAAACCTATCTGGTTTACAAGGTGTATTGTTTGCCCCTTTTATACATGGTGATTTTGAGCATTTAACCAACAATACCATTTCCTTTTTTGTACTCACATTAACCTTGCGGTATTTTTACCCCAAAAACTATATGCGTATTTTTATGGTTGGACTATTAGTAACAGGTTTGTTAACTTGGGGTATTGGTAGGGTTTCATATCATATTGGGATGAGCGGACAAATTTATATGTTAGCAGCCTTTATTTTTACCAAAAGTTTTTTTAGTAAAAACTACCGTTTAATTGCGCTATCATTAGCTATTATTTTTTTATATGGCGGGATGATTTGGTATATATTACCTATTGATAAAGCCATTTCATGGGAAGGGCATTTGTCAGGTTTATTAATTGGAGTACTATTGAGTTTTTTATATGAAAACGAAATAAACCACAAAGAAGAATTAAAGGTAATGACCTACAATCAATCACTGTTTTTAGATCACTTTAATGAGAAAGGAAGGTTTGTTGCTAATTTACCTTTTTTAGATGAAAATGGTAATTTAATTATTGAGGAAGAGGAATAAAAAAATCCCTATGTAAATTATACTTAGGGATTTTTTAAAATGAATCAGCAGTTTATTTTTTGTAAATAACTGCAGAGTTTTCAAATTTGTTAAGTGCTATTTTTGGGTTACCATAAATATAAACTTCTGTAGTACCTGATGCTTCTAGGGTTAATTCATTTTTAACTTCTATATAACAATCACTACTGCCTTCTGCAATTAGGGTGCATTTTTTTGCAGTTAATTTTTCTCCTTTAAAATTAGTAGCATTGTCAGCTCTTAAATTTAGCTCATTTACATCTCCTTCAATTTTAGCATTTGCTTTTTGGTATAAATCAAATTTTAAATTATCAGCATTTATAAGTGCTTTTATATTGCTGGATTCATTCATTAAAACAATAGCTTTTTGCGCTTCTAAGTTTAACTCTATTTTAGCATGATTACTTATTTCTAATTTAAAATCAGTAGTTTTTGCGGTAATGTATACTTTAGCATTGTCTTTAGCATTAATGTTTAAGGTTTTCATGTCAAAATCCATTAATGAGTTTACTTTAGCTTTGTCCGAAGCTATAATAGTTGTAAATTCATCGGTAAATGTAATTCTGATTTTTAATTCTTTTTTAGACGTAATTTTATGAGTAGTCGTAATGTTTAAGGTTCCATTATTATCTACCGCAAACCTAAAAATAGCATGTAGGTTTTCATCGGTTTCAAATTCTATTTGCGGGGTAAGACCTTTTAGTAAGTAAACTTCAATGTCTTCATTTAAATTTAAAGTAGTAAAAGGAGCAATTTGATGTTGCTGTACTTTAACTAATTTATTGCCTTTTATTTTTTCTTTTTTTTGAGAAAATCCTGTAAAACCTATTAGTAAGGTAAGGATTAATAATTTTAGTTTCATAATTTATTTTTGTTTAGTATCAATCTATATACAAAGATGTTGCCATTTCTTTAAATTGAAAATAATAGTTGCAATATAAATATATTTAAACAATAAAAAACCTCAAAAAAGTACATTTTTTGAGGTTTTTATAAAAAGGAATATAATTACTAAGATGACTTAGAGATACTCCCTCCAGAACTTTTTGATTTTTTAACATCAGTAGGATTTCCTTTGTATTCAATATTTGCACCACTTGATGCTTTTGCATCTATACTTTCGGTGCAGTTAATATCAATATTAGATCCACTGGAAGCTTTTGCGGCACATTGTTTTGTAATTAAACCATTAGCATCAATTTCACTACCACTTGATGCTGTTGCGCTAAATAGCTTGGTGTTGCCAGATAATTCAATATTTGCACCACTTGAAGCTATTGCATTAATTTGTTGCGCATTTACTTTTAAGGATATAGCACTACCGCTACTTGCTTTTAAAGAAATCGTATTACTTTTTATAGCATTTACACTATGTACATCTGCTCCGCTACTGCAAGTAATATTGTTTAAGTTGGTAAAGTGTACCACAATTTTTTTAGCGGACGCTCTGCCAATTTGCTCACTGGTATGTAATATAAGTACACCATCTTTAATTTCAGTAAGGATGAGGTCTTGTAAATTACTATCTGCTTGTACTTTTACTAATGTATGATTACTTTGTGTAAGTACTACATTTAAACCTTCAGATGCTTTGATGCTTGAAAAATCATTTCCTGTAAAACGGGTAGAAGTGGTTACCTCTCCGTTTCCTTTTACTCCAGTAAAGTTATTAAAGTCGGTTTTACAGCTTAGCATTACAATAGCTGTAATAATTAATATGGCGTATTTTACAATTGTTTTCATAATATTTTGAGTTAATTGTTAATTAATAATTTGTTTTTATTATGTGTAAAAATAAACTTCCTCAACCAATGGAACGAGGTATTAAGCTTCATTTTTATAAACTTTTAATGTAGAACATCGGGGGGATTAAACTATTGGGCTATCTCCCCGCGATTAATTAGTTTTATTATTGATTCTAATTCCGTTTTTATCAATTTTTAGTACAACATGTTCCCCGTTTTTACCATTAATATTAATGTCAATTCCGCCATCATCAATAGTTATTTTTCCAGTTTCATCATCACTATCAATATCTATGTTAATTCCGTTTTCATCTATATTAAAATGGTTTTCATCTTCATTGTTAAGGTTTATATAGGTGCAGTCTAAACATTCAGTTTTGTTATTTAAAATACGGAGGTAATGTGCTTCGTCACCATTGTCTAAAATATCATTGTATTTGTTACTATTTCTATGAAAAGAATAGGTGTTTTCACCTGCATAAATAACCATTCCTTCTGGTAAATAAAGTGTTAATTCTACTTCCTGACTGTTGTATTTTTCATTTTCACTGGCTAATAAGTAATTATTTAATAGCAACTCATTGTTTGTAATTTCATAACTATAGCTAATATCTTCAGCTCTTGTTTTTGCAGCTTTATGTGATACACCATTCGCTTCCTTTTTTATTTTTATTGTAGCAATACTATCTTTAGTAGATTTTATAATTAAACGTACATCTTGCACAAAAACTTGCTTTACATTATTTTCATCATACACAAATTGTTCATTGCCTTTTCTTGACATGCTTGTTGGGTACAATTCATTAGCTACCATACTAATATTTAGCGTATCAGTAGCAGTAAATGGGAGTTGCTCTTTTATTATAACTTGTGCGCTGTCATTTGTTTTTATAGCGGTTTTAATTCCGAAAAAAGCAGCAAATATTACAGAGAATAACCACAAACCTAATAAGCTAAATTTAGCAACATTACCGATGGACTTTAAGTTGGTAACCAATATTTTTAAACCTAAATAAGCTAAAAAGAAAAACGGAATACCAATTGCAAAGAAACCTAATATGGATAATAACCAGATAGAAGAAGGCGCATAGTCATACAATTCCATTTGATTGGTAAAACCGAAGTTAAAAATATCAAAAGAGGTTACTGTAAACGTTCCTATTAGTAACCCAATTAGTGTCATCACTCCGGTAATTAATAATATAACTCCAATAAATTTACCAAATATTTTAAATAGTGTCATAAAAACACGCCCAAAGCCATCAAAAAAATTGGAAATTCCGCTTTGTGCTCTGTTCCCCATTTTCTCATAATCGGCATTTTTTACGGTTTCGGAAGCGCTATCAAAACCTTCTTTAATTTTTTTTTCAATGTTAGAAATATTGATAGGATCTCCAGTCATTGCTATTTTTTCGGCAGTAGTACGTGCTTCAGGTACTAATATCCAAAAAAGTACATATGCTAAAATTGTTGCGCCACCAGTAGGTATGGTTAAGGCTAAAAGTATTAAACGTACCCAAAGAGCATCTAACCCTAAATAATACCCTAAGCCAGAACAAACTCCCGCTACATAACGTTTATTAATGTCTCTATATAGTTTTCGTACGGTGTTTGATGTGGTACGTGTTTTTGGTTCGTCTTCAAAAATATCTTCGTCTACCCTATAATCTTCAGGTTGCCCCATAATTTCAATAATATTCTCAACATCTTTAGTACTGACCACTTGACGCTCGTTTTGCATTTTTTCCGAAAATAATTCGGCAATACGTGCTTCAATATCGGTTATAATTTCTTCTTCGCCAGAAGCTCCTTGAAAAGATCTTTTTACAGCGTTCAAATAACTTTGCAGTTTTTGATATGCAATTTCATCTATGTGAAAAATGAATCCTCCTAAATTTATATTTACTGTCTTATTCATCGTTAGTCTTTTTTAGCGTTACAATAGTTACTGCTTGTTGTAGGTTGTCCCACGTTTTAGTTAATTCTTTTAAAAATGTTTTACCATTTTCAGTTAATGCATAGTATTTTCTTGGCGGTCCAGATGTAGATTCCTCCCATCTATAATTTAATAATCCTGCATTTTTTAATCGGGTGAGTAGCGGGTAAATTGTACCTTCTACTACCAATAATTTGGCGTCTTTAAGTGTGCTTAAAATTTCTGCTACGTATGCGTCTTTGCCATGTAAAACGGAAAGTATGCAGTATTCTAAAACACCTTTTCGCATTTGTGCTTTTGTGTTTTCTAATTTCATAGGTTTAATTTTTTAAGGTGATGTAGATTGTTCATTTTTTGATTGATTTTTATTGATGATTTTTTTTTATTTAATAAATGGTATAGACATTGGGTATTTGTAAACAACTCCTTCATTAGCTTTTAAAGCGCCAATAATGGTAGTTACCAATTCCATAACTAATAATGCAATAGCAGAAAAAATTAAGCCAATAATGGTTAATAAACTTCCTGAAAATTGTGTAATATCAAAAGCAGTAACCTCTCCTTTTAAGTTTTCTATTTCGGACATACTAATGCCAAAATAAATAGCGAAAGGAATACAAAGCATTACAATAGCAATAAAATAGAATAAGATACTTAATTGAAAATTGAGTACTTGTTTACCGTTTTGATCAATAAATTCTGATTTATCTTTATTTACGCTCCATAGTATTAATGGGAAAATAAAATTTCCGAACGGAAATAAATACTTACTAAATACACCTATATGTATAAAGCTTGCAATGTTTTTGTGATGTTGAGTTAGCATGATTTTGATTGATTTTTTAATTGAGATAGTATTATCTACTGCAAAGATATGTCTTTTGGATAGTATTATGCAATACAAAGTACTGTAATTTAACATTTTTTTAACATTTTAACCGTAAAATGGGGCTTTTGAGAGGCTAATATTAATTTAGTATTTATTTTGGAATGTGAGTTTTATCAATTATCTTAGTTGAAAAATTAACAACATGAATTTATCACCTAATAAAATTAACTTATTTCTATTCGCAAAATTACCAGCTGCATTTATAAGTGGGGTACGGTTAAAATCAATGTCAGATACTCAATGTGTAACCAGTGCTAAGTATAGATGGCTGAATCAAAACCCATTTGGATCCATGTACTTTGCAGTGCAAGCAATGGCATCTGAATTAGCAACAGGAGCATTGGTGTTAAATAAAATTAAAGAAAGTGGTAACAAAGTATCCATGTTGGTTACTCATAATACAGGGAGTTACTTTAAAAAAGTAAAAGGGCGTGTGCATTTTACTTGTAAAGATGGGCAGTTAATTTCCAAAACCTTACAAAAAGCATTTGATACTAAAGAGGGGCAAAAAATGACACTTACCGTAATTGGAGTGGATGCGGTAGGCGATGAGGTTGGGAAGTATACCTATGAGTGGAGTGTAAAAGTTAAAAGTTAGGTTTGAGGAATGAGGTGTTAGGTATAAGGAGAGAAAATGAATTAGGGAGCGAAAAGAAATAGAGAAGATAGAATTGAAAAATTTATAAAAAATAAATTGAACGGGTGTTTAGCCTACAGCAAATAAAAAACAATAATTATGGCAGATGTAATAGATTATGAAATTCACGG
>CAZSQD010000018.1:0-19932 GCA_964608925.1 uncultured Kordia sp. | reverse complement strand
TTCCTCATCACATTTATATAATGAATAGGCTTTTTTAAAGGATAACTCAACCCGGTAAATTGCACCTTGATCTGCTGAGATTATAGCTTTTAAATCAACTGCAAAAGCATTCCATTTACTTAAACTATTTGTTGATTTTTGCTGAAGATTAATTGTTTTTTTAGCTATAGGGCGTGATACTTGACGTAAATTTTGTTTCCCTCTTAAATTGTTATCTTGTAAAAATTGTAAGATATTATTTTGATAAATTTTAAAAACAGTTACATCTATTGCTTTTAAATTAATGCTTTCAAAATTAAATTTTAAATTATCCGAAGCTGGCAAAATAGTACCATTATGCAAGAGCTTTAATTCTGGTTTTGATTGTTCAAAAGCAACATCTTGAGTAAATGTATTTTTAAGTTTATAGCCATCTACACTTTTAATTCCTTGAAAAACTTCTAATGGCACAACTCCTTTTAAAGAAGTGTTGGTAAACACTTTTAATACATTACCTGCTGCGCTATACTTTAAACGTTTTGTTCCCTTTAGTACTACTAAACCTCTAAAATTTTGCTTTTTCAACAGTGGGTCCGTAAAATTAATTTCTACATATTGTTTCCCTACATTATTTACAGATACTGCTACTACCTGAAAATTGTTTTTACCTATAATTGTTTTTGTATAGCTATCTTTTTGAGCTACTCCAATTGCCTTACCATCATAAGCTATTTGAATATCCACATCTTCATCAAAACGCTGGATGCTATCAATTGTAAAATTAAAAAACTTTGAAACTTGTTGAATATCATCAAATTTTATTGGTAATTCTTTTCCTTTTTGAGTAGCAGATACCAATTGTTTTGCTTCTTCTAATGATATATAATCACTAGTTTTTAATGTACCCATTACATATTGCCAATTTTTAGTATAGGATTGAATGCTATTGGTGTTCACTATAAAATCTTGCTGTATGGTTTTTACTTTAAAGGTGAAATTTTTTAAATTGCCTGCTACTTTTTGAAATTTATTTAACTTCATCTCAAACACATACTCCGTATCTGGTAAAAATCCATTTTCAAGTTTAAATGAAATGGTTCTGTTATTTAAAGCTATCCATTTCCCTTTTGTTTTGGGAGAAACTGAAAAATACGAACTGTTTAATTCCGTATTATTTATCCATTCAGAAACAGGTGTTACTAAAACGATTCTCACTTCATCAGTTTTAGAAATTACTCCCGAAGTTACATTGGCAATTACGGAAGAAAATGCATCTTTATTAGAGATACCATCTATTGAAGGATTATTTTTTGTACACGAAATAAATATAAATACGAGTAGAAATACGGATAGAAATTTATTGATTTTCATTAGAAGGTTTTAGTATTAAAAATTGAAACCCTTAAATTACAAAAAATGAAAATAAATTAAACTATTTTAAACAAAATTATTCTGCAAAACCATTTAAAGCTAATGTTTGTAGGTTTTGTTTTTCGTCATCATAAATAAAATACACCTTAAGCTCTGGATGTGTTTTTAAAAGTGTTTTTACTTTTTCAATTCCCATTGCTTTAAATGCGGTTGCATACCCATCTGCTAAAGTGCAATTGGGCGCTATTACCGATACACTTAATATATTAGTTTTACTAGGATAGCCTGTTTTAGGATTGATAATATGTGCGTATTTATTACCGTTTGCATCCATTTTAAATTTACGATACACGCCTGAAGTTGCCATTGCTTCATTGTATAAGGAAATAATTTTATGCTGGCTACTTGATCCATCAAAATTAGGATCTTCAATACCAATACCAAATGGTTTTTGTTTTACTAAATTCCTTCCTCTTGCTACAACTTCTCCTCCAATATCAATTAAATAATTTTGATATCCTTTTGCTGTTAAAAAATTAGAGATTACATCTAAACCATACCCTTTTGCAATGGCATTAAAATCAATAAATGTGTGTTTTTGCTTGTTCAATTTTCCTTTTATCAATTGCACTTTATCAAACCCTACAGTTTGCATTAAACTATCAATTTTAAGCTTATTTAAATCGTCTATTTTACCGGTTGGACCAAAATCCCATGCGTTTACCAATACACCTATTGTGGGGTCAAAAAAACCATTAGTGCTTTTATAAATTTCTTTAGAAACTTGAAATACTGTTGCAAAATGTGCATCAACCACAACCGTTGTATCGCCTTTATTAATTTTAGTAATATCAGAATCTTCCCAATAGGTAGACATTGATTTATTTACACTATTAAATAGGCTGTCATACTGCTTCTCATAATTATGCTTTACTGTATCAAACAATTGAATATTATAATAGGTTCCAAATACGTTACCCGAAGTTAAAGTACGTACAAAATTAGCTTGTTTTATTTCTTTTTTACAAGAAACAAAAGCAAGTAGCATAGTAAGTATTAGTAGTGTGTTTTTCATTTTATGTATTATACAAATGAGTCAATGTTTTAGCTTAGGAAGGCGTTCGAGTAAACTGACTGCTATATCTTCCAAGTTCTCGATACATTTTTAGTTGTTATCACAACCCTAAAAACACTTGAATAGACGTGTTATTATCTCTAACGTAAAAATTACTGTACAATAATTAGTTAAAATTTGTTTCTAAAACCTGAATACCGTTGTATTCTATTAAATATTCTTCGTTTAAATAAATAGGTAATCCTTCTCCTTTTGGATTCCCTAAACCCACACCAGCATATAATACTTTTGCATCTTTACTATGCACGTGTTTTTTGAAGGTTTCCATCCAAATAACATCATAATTATTAGGGTTATCAGGTAGTAAAATAGCTTTTACAATTACAAAAAAATATTGATTATTTTTATCAATACACACAAATTGCGGATGGCGTTTTAAAGTACTGTTAATAGCTACAAACTCAAAACCACGTTTTTCTAAATCTTTACCCACATGATTCATTGCTAAATTATGCAACTCTTGTTTGGTTAACACTTTTGACATGAAGGCTACTTTTTCTTATTACGCATGTTATAGGTTTTATCTCCTTTTGTTTTTGGTTTTTTATATTTTACAGCAATCTCTCTACGGTATGATCCTCCTTGATTTGTTTTACTATTTTTTTCGCTTTTTTCATGAAATGCAGGCCCTGGAGCATGCTCATCCGTTTTTCTGGTTGGATTATCAGGCTCGTAATTTTTAGGTTGCTCTTCTGGTGTTAAACGTGTTGCAATTTCAACTTCTTCTGGTAATTCCAACTTCGGGATTTCATATTGCATTAAATCTTCAATAGCATCTTTTAACACTTGCTCCTTTTCCGTTGTAAACAAAATGGTTTTCCCTTCGTGTTTTGCTCTACCTGTTCTACCAATACGGTGCATATAGTTTTCTGGAAAATTAGGCGTATCAAAATTAAATACGTGAGATATTTCATCTAAATCCAACCCACGTGCCATAACATCCGTAGCTACTAAAATTCGGTTTTTTCCTTCATCAAATTGACGAATAGAACGCATACGATAGTTTTGTGTTTTATTGGAGTGTATTACACACAATTCCTTATTAAAACGATCTTCTAAAGCTAAAAATAAACGATCGGCACTTCTTTTATTAGACACAAATACCAATACTTTTTTATAGTCTGTTTTATTTTTTATCAAATAGATTAATAAATTTACCTTGGTATAAAAATTAGGCACATCATAACAAGATTGTGCAATATTATCTAACGGTGTACCACTAACGGCTATTTGTATTTTTTGAGGTGCGGTAAAAAAATCATTAATTAAGGCTTCTACATCATCCGTCATGGTTGCTGAAAACATAATATTTTGACGTTTTTTAGGTAATACATCAAAAATATTAAGAAGCTGAAAACGGAACCCTAAGTCCAACATCACATCTACTTCATCAATAATCAATTTTCTAATATCTTTTAACTGCAAGGTTCTACTTACAGCTAAATCATATAACCTACCTGGAGTAGCCACAATAATATCCGTACCTTGAGCAACTGCTTGCTTTTGTGTGTTTATATTAGTACCTCCATAAATACCTAAAATTCGTAAATTAAGGTATTTGGTTAGTTTTTCAATTTCTTCAACTACTTGTACTACCAACTCACGAGTAGGCACTAAAACCATAATACGTGGATTCACTTGTTTTGAAAACTTCAAATCAGATAACACTGGCATCATATAGGCAAAAGTTTTACCTGTACCTGTTTGTGCAATACCTACTACATCCGTACCTGAACGTACTACATTATAGGCTTCTTCTTGAATAGGTGTTGGAATTGTAAATCCTAAATCTTCAAGGGCGTAGTTGATTTGCTTGGATAAGTTTAAATCGTCAAAAGTCATTGTTCTATTATTTTGGGCAAAGATACCTTTTTTATGACGATAGAAAATAGATATCAGAAAATAGATGTATTTTTAAAAGCAAAAAGCCTCGAAATTAAATTTCGAGGCTTTTAAATTATTTTAAAAAGTTTTGCTTATTGAATCACTAATTTTTTAGTTGCTTTTTTAGCACCACTTTCAACATTTAATAAATACACTCCTGCTGCTACTGCACTAAAGTCTATTGTTTTATTAAATGTTACTGAGTTGTTATTATGCTTTTTAGCATATACTTGACGCCCTCTAATATCAAACAAAGATACTTGCACATCTTCATTTGAACTTAATGTAATATTTACATTACCGTTAGATGGGTTTGGGTATACATTGAATAATGAAAATTCATTATCGGCAATAGTTAAAGCTGTTTCTTTACCAAAGTAATATGTACCCTTAATACCTGTAGTAAATGTACCTTCTAAAGTCACCTCTGAACCAAAAGTTCCAACAGTTGCTGTTGCATACTCTTGTGTCGAACCATTATCTTTAATGATTCTTAAATCAGCTATAACATTTCCTGTTGCAGTTACCCAAGCTTGTATTTCAGCAGCTGTAAAATAAAACTTTAACGTTGCATTACCTGTTGCTTGTGCAATTACTGGCGTAATGGCAAATGTTTTATCCATTACAAAGTTAGCTGCACCTGCTACTTGATACATTTGTGCTGTACCAGAAGCTCTTGACACATTAACATCTACACAACCATAATCTACATTATTGGTGTTGTTAATATCTGCCATAACATCTCCTGAAGTAGTATCTGAAGTATAAATTACACCCGTTGAAACTAATGGTGTTTGCACTACCACATTAACTGTTGTTTGAACTGCTGTTACTGTTGCTGCTGTAAGCGTGATTGTATCCCAAAAAAGATACCCATTATTATTAGCAGCTTCTGTATGACGTAAAACCAAAGAACCTGTTTGACCAGCTATTCCTACTATGAACGCGTCTAAATTAATTACTTCTAAGGTAGTACTTGCTCCTGTATAAGCTGTAGCTGCACCACTAGATAGCAATGTACCCGCTTGAACACCTGCTGTATTTGCTGTATTTGTTGTAAAATACAATTCGTAATTTTGACTTCCATTAGCAGAAACCAACGCATGCTCTAATGACAATGATGTTACACCTGCTGGAATTGTAAATTCAGGCGTAATAATATAATCATCTGTAGTTCCATCTGCTGTTACCGCTCGAGAACCTAAAAAGTTTGGTTCTATTACCCCTGCTACATTAATACCTGAATTATAAAAACCCCAAGTAGAGTTTCCATCTGCATTAATCGCCCCTAAACCTGATGTATTATCTGGGTTATCTAGAGAAAAAATAGTATTCATCGTCAAAGCATTTGGCACTACATTATCACTTATTATTGTGATTGTATTTTGCTGAAAGTTTGGTATCGTAGTAATTACAGCATTACCTCCATTTGCATTCACTACCATATCTAAAGTTAAAGTTTCATTTGTTTCAACAAAACCATCATTATATATACGTAATATAAATGATTGTGAAGCACTTGACCCCATTGGAAAAGTTAAATTTCCTCCAATAATTTGATAGTCAACATTATTTGTTGCTGCTCCTGAAGTTGAAATAGTGACATTTGCTGTTGCTGAAGGTGCTTCTCCAATATTTACATCTATAGTCACATCTGTATAAACACAACTTGTAGTTTCATTAATGGTTTGTCCTCCGTTTGCAAAAGAAATTTCTGGACCTGAAGGAACATTACAAGTAATAACATTTGCCTTCCAGTCACCAGATACAGATGCAAAATAAGCCTCCACTCTTGTTGCTTGGTCTGGAGTAAACATGTACATTGATGCATCATTTACATAATCCATATAATTCATAGTTAATGCTTTTTCTCCTGCTACACAACCATCAACACTACCATTTGCAGGAGTTCCATAAGTTGAACCAGACACTTTTGGAGTATCTGCTAAACTATCACCATCAGCTGGCGCACAATTATATACATAACCTGCTGCTTGACTGTCTGCTATAAAAGTGTGATTTAAATTATAAAAATGCCCTAACTCATGTGTTACCGTTCTTCCTAAATTATACGTTCCAGACGGTGTATACCCTGCACAACCTGACCCTGTACCATAACAAATTGTATTCATTACTACTGCTGCTCCATTTGCAATACTTCCATTTAATGGTGAATATCCTAACAGACCTGAACCGATATCTTTAATAATAAAATTCATATAACCTGCATAAGTTGCATCTTGCTCAGGAAAATTTGCGCCAAAATTAGAGCCATTTGCCCCTATTGTTACTAGAGGATTACCCTCTAAAACTTCTGGATCTCCTCCTGCTGGGTGATTAACTGTTGCTATACAAAACTCTACATCTACACTTCCAGGGTTTAAACCAGGGTAAAAACCACTTGCACCTGCCCATAATGCTTGATCAGCATTTGTACCAGCATAATCATCATTAATAACATCTATTTGTGTTTGTGCATCGCTTCTAAACAAGCTCTATCTGATTCATTACCCGCTTCAAAATGAACAGCTACAGGTATGTATAATGTTGCTTTTTTATACGTTCCATTCATTTTTTGTTGATGAATTTCTTGCACTTTTTGCTCAAACTTAGCTTGTCTTTCATAAAAAGATTTTGCGTAAGCAGGATTATCTAATAATTCTTGCTCATGTTGCTCTAAACCACAATTACGATGATCAGGCACCTTGTTGTTTTGTACTAACACATTAGATGCGTTTGACTTTAGTGTATTTGATTGTTTTCTTTGTGCATTAACATTTAATGTTAACAAAAAACAACTAAAACCTATTAAGGCTTTTAAAGTATTTTTTTTCATAATTTTTTTGGGTTAAATTAATTGAGCGATAATGTAACAATATTTCGTTAAAAAGCAAAAAAATCCGATGTAAAGTACATCGGATTTTTTAATTTATTATATTTTGTTAAGTGTTTTACCCTCCAAAATCATCAAAGCGGATATTTTCATCGGCAAGACCAAAGTCTTCTCCCATTTTTTGTACCGCATTATTCATTAATGGTGGTCCACAGAAATACAATTCTAAATCTTCCGGACTTTCATGTTTTGACAAAAATTGTTCTATTACACAATTGTGTACAAAACCTACAAAACCATCTCCTTCTGCTTCTAAATTTTCTTTTACTTTCCAGTTATCTGCTTCTAAAGGATCAGATAAGGCAATGTGAAATTTAAAATTAGGGAAATCTTTTTCTAATGCTCTAAAGTGCTCTATATAAAATAACTCTGCTTTTGAACGTCCACCATACCAATAGGATACTTTACGACCTGTTTTTAACGTACGGAATAATTGATATAAGTGTGAACGCATTGGTGCCATACCTGCTCCACCACCTACATATAACATTTCTGCATCAGAATCATTAATAAAAAACTCTCCGTAAGGTCCTGAAATAGTTACCTTATCTCCTACTTTACGTGAGAAAATATAAGAAGATGCAATACCTGGGTTAACATCAGCCCAACCACCAACATTTCTATCAAACGGAGGTGTTGCAATACGTACATTTAACATGATTTCTCTTCCTTCAGCAGGGTAAGAAGCCATTGAATAGGCACGTTCTACAGTTTCCGTATTTTTCATTACTAATGGCCATAGTTTAAATTTATCCCAATCTGGTTTAAATTTATCTGGCTCTCCTGGATGCTCTTTTGGATGTGCAGTTACATCCATATCTTCATATTTTACAACTGTTTCTGGAATTTCAATTTGAATATATCCTCCAGCTTTGTAACCCATATCTTCAGGTATCTCTACAACAAACTCTTTAATAAATGTTGCTACATTATAGTTACGTACTACAGTTGCTTCCCATTTTTTAATTCCGAAAATTTCTTCTGGAATCGTGATATCCATATCTTGTTTCACCTTTACTTGACAGGCTAAACGAATACCGTGCTGCAACTCTTTACGTGTAAAATGAGGCACTTCCGTTGGTAATGCTTCACCACCACCAGAATTTACGTGACATTCACATTGCACACATGTACCTCCACCACCACAAGCGGATGGTAAAAATATTTTTTGTGCACTTAAAGTAGATAACAAACTATCTCCCGAACCTACTTCCACCTTACGTTCTCCATTAATGGTAATGGTTACTGGACCTGATGGTAATAATTTATCTTTTGCGAATAATAAGATTCCTACCAACACTAAAGTGATGATTAAAAAGAATGCTATTGTTATTCCTATTGTTCCTAATGTACTTCCTGCTAAAACCATTATTCTTTAATTATTTTAGGGTTTGTATTATCAGCAACTTCCAAAGTTTCATTAACTTTTACTATTACTGTTGTTTCTTCTTTATCATCAGATGCTTCATCTCCTCCAGTTAACATACCTCCAAAACTATTGAAACCAATAGCCATTAAACCTGTTACAATAAAGGTAATACCTAAACCACGTAATGGCGCTGGTATATTTGAATATCTAATTTTTTCACGAATAGCGGCAATAGCTAAAATTGCTAAAAACCATCCAATTCCTGAACCAATACCATAAATTGTTGCATGTGTAATAGTTGGAAATTCTTTTTGTTGCATGAACAATGAACCTCCCAATATTGCACAGTTTACTGCAATTAATGGCAAAAATATACCCAATGAATTGTATAATGACGGTGAAAACTTCTCTACAATAATTTCTACTAATTGTACCATTGTAGCAATGGTAGCAATAAATAAAATAAAGGTTAAGAAACTTAAATCATAAGTCGCGTATTCTGGACCTAACCAAGCTAATGCGCCATCTTTTAATAAATACTGATCCAACAACCAGTTTAAAGGCATTGTAATTGCCAATACAAATATAACTGCAGCTCCTAAACCTACAGCTGTTGATACTTTTTTAGATACTGCTAAGTAAGAACACATTCCTAAGAAATATGTAAATACCATGTTCTCTATAAAGATCGATTTTAAAAATAACTCTAAATATTCCATTTTCTTAAATTTTAATGATCTTCAATTAATGCTTCGTTTTTACTACGCTGTACCCAAATAATGATTCCTACAACTATTAATGCCATTGGCGCTAATACCATAAAACCATTGTTTTCATATCCGTATGCGTACAATCCTGTTTTTTCAATAGGATCTCCTAATACCTGAATACCAAATAATGTACCTGCTCCTAACAACTCCCTAAAGAAAGCTACTATGACTAATAAGAGTCCGTATCCTGCTGCATTACCAACACCATCTAAAAATGATGGCCATGGCTTGTTTGCTAAAGCGAAAGCTTCAAAACGCCCCATAATAATACAGTTGGTAATAATTAGCCCAATAAATACGGCTAATGTTTTACGCAACTCATACGCAAATGCTGCTAATACTTGATCAACTACAATTACTAAAGCAGCTACAACTATTAATTGTACAATAATACGTATTTTAGAAGGAATGATATTTCTCATTAATGAGATGATTACATTTCCTAATCCTAAAACAAATATTACAGATATTGCCATAATAATAGATGGCTTTAACTGTGCTGTAATGGCTAATGCCGAACAGATTCCTAATACTTGTATAGTTACTGGGTTGTTATCCGCTAACGGATCTAACAACAATCCTTTGTGTTTTTTTGACAATCCCATAATTAGTTAGATTTTTTTAAGGTTTTAAAATAAGGTATGTACATTTTCAAGCTCTTTTTTATCATTGCTGTGACACCATCTCCTGTAATAGTAGCTCCTGCCATTGCATCTACCTCATTATCTAATTTATCTTCATTTTTAGGATCTGCATTTCCTTTTTTAACGGTAACACCTTTATAGCTTCCGTTTTTATCAAAAATATGCTCTCCTGCAAAATCATCTCTAAAAAAAGCTTCTTTAATATTAGCTCCTAAACCTGGTGTTTCTCCTTTATGATCAAAATAAGCACCTTGAATTACCATATTTTTATCTAAAGCCATATACGCCCAAACAGCATCCCATAAACCATTACCTCTCATAGAAACAATGTATGATGTTTTACCATCTTTTTTACCTACATATAATTCCAATTGACGTTGGTAGCTTGCATTTGCTTTTACCTTATCTGCTTGTTTTTTATTGCTAATTTTAAAAGCTTCATTAGTTTTTACAGCCGTTGCACCAGTAATGATGTACTGCTCCGCACCAATAAACTCTTTAAACATTGTTTCTGCTTGATTTGCGGAAACAAATGCGTTTTTATCATCTGCATCCGTTACTCCCATTGCAAACAAAATGTTTTGCATTTTTTCTAATTCTTTGTTCTTTTTAATCTTATCACTAAGACTTGAAGAAACTCCTGCCAATAACCCACCTACTATAAATACCATTATAATAGAAAAGATAATTGTATATGAATTTTTACTTGTATCTATTGCCATGATTACGCTGTTTTTACTTTTAAACGTTTCAGTCTCTTTTTAATGTTTCCTTGAACCACATAATGGTCAATTGTTGGAGCAAAAACGTTCATTAATAATATTGCTAACATTACACCTTCTGGGAATGCGGGATTAAATACACGAATCATTACCGACATAAAACCAATTAAGAAACCATAAATAATTTTCCCTTTATTGGTTTGCGTTGCAGATACTGGATCCGTAGCCATAAACACAATACCGAAAGCTAAACCACCTACTAATAAGTGTTGCCAGAACTCCATATCCATTAATGCGAAAAATTTAGTTCCTGCCATTGATGGCGCTAACATATTAAAGATATATCCCATTGCAAGAGATCCTAATACTGCTGAAAGCATAATACGCCAAGAACCAATTTTTGTGAAAATTAAAAATAAACCTGCTAATAAAATTAACAGTGTTGATGTTTCCCCAACGGAACCTGGAATGAAACCTAGAAATTGATCCATTACGGAATACGTTATTTCTTTCCCTTGTGCTAAAGAACCTAATAAGGTTTCACCAGAAATAGCGTCAATACCTTTTACACCGTCCGCTATTTGATCTGCTCGCTCTTTTGCATCTTCTACCCAAACTTTATCTCCTGTCATCCATGTTGGATAAGCGAAGAATAAAAAGGCACGTACTGTTAATGCAGGGTTTAGGATATTCATACCCGTACCTCCAAAAACCTCTTTACCAATTACTACACCAAATACAACTGCAACTCCTAACATCCATAAAGGAATATCAACAGGTACAATTAAAGGTATTAACATACCTGAAACCAAGTATCCTTCTTCCACCTCATGACCTTTAATAATAGCGAAAATAAACTCTACTCCCAAACCTACTATGTAAGACACTAATACTAAAGGTAAAATTTTCATTGCCCCTAATAACAAGTTGTCCATTGACCAGAATTCAGTACTAAAAAATCCATTAGTAACTGCTTGAATTTCTCCTGTAGCAACATAATGTTGATAACCTGCATTAAACATACCAAATATTAAACATGGTATTAATGCCATGATTACGGTATTCATTGTACGTTTTAAATCGTCTGCTGCACGCACATGACCACCAGAATGAGTGGTCTCATTTGGTAAGTACAAAAATGTATGCAATGCATTAAAAACAGGAGCCATCTTGGTTCCTTTATACTTTTCTTTTAAATTATGTAAATTACTTTTTAAACTCATTATCCTATTTCTTTAAGCATTAAGTCCAAACCTTCTCTAATAATTTCTTGGTGTGGTTGTTTAGACACACAAACAAACTCTGTTAAAGCAAAATCTTCTGGCGCTACTTCATACATACCCAATTGTTCCATGGCATCTAAATCTTTAACCATACATGCTTTTAAAATTTGCATTGGATAAATATCTAAAGGAAAAACTTCCTCATAAGATCCTGTAACAACAAAAGCTCTGTGCTCACCATTGGTATTGGTATTCAATTTGAATTTTTTATTTGGGAATAACCAAGAAAATGTTAATGCTCTTGACGTAGACACCTTATTAAAAATAGGCATTGTCCAACCCATAAACTCATAATCATCTCCTTCAGGAATTACTGTTATTGTATTTTTGTAATATCCTAAATAACCATCAGGGTTTACTTTATCACCTGTTAATATATCTCCAGAAATTACACGAATATTTTCTTGTGCTACACCAGAAGCATATATTAAGGTTGCAACCTCAACACCTATTTTGGTTTTATAATATTTTGGCTTTTTAACTTCGGAACCTACTACAGCAACTATACGTTCTGCATTAAATTTACCTGTTAATAATAACTCCCCAATGATTACTAAATCTTGTGGTGTTATGGTCCAAACTACTTCTCCTTTATTTACAGGGTCTACATTATTAATTAACGTACCTACATTACCAGATGGATGTGGCCCTGATACTTTATGTATAGTTGCATCACTTAAACCTGACAACGGAGAATTTGCTGTTTTACCTACAGATATATGTACTGCTCCTTGAGTTAATTTACTCAAAGCGGTAACTGCTGCTTGCAATTCAGCTTCTTTACCCGCCAGCACATAATCATAATTTGCTGCTAATGGCGCACTTGCATAACCTGAAATAAATATTGCTTTTGGAGCAACTTCTGGGTTCGCAATTACGTCATACGGACGTTGTTTAATAAATGACCAGCAACCTGTTGCTAACAAATGGCTCTTAACCGCTGCTGCATCTAATTGATTTACTGCAACACTATTATTCGCAACATATTGTTGCGTAGCATCTGCACTTATCTTAATTGTTAAAATCTTTCTTCTGTCTCCACGAATAATTTCCGATACTTCACCACTTACTGGAGAAACAAAACGCATACTTTCGTTGGCTTTATTAAAGAACATAGCTTCACCAGCTTGTACTTTATCACCTACTTTTTTAAGCATTTTTGGAATTATTCCATGAAAATCTGAAAGCTGTATGGCATACACATTGCTTGGTACAGCCGCAACAGTTTCTTGAACCGCAGCGCCTTTTAGCCTAATGTTTAACCCTTTCTTGATACGAATATCTTTGGACATATGTATAATTTTGATTTTCAAAAATTTGAGCAAATTTACGACTAAAAAGACAATTATACTTCAGAAAAAAGCAATAAGCATTATTTATATCAGTTCTAAACAACTAATTTCATTTAGACATAAAATTTGATTATATTTGACTCGAAGTACAAAAACGCCTTATGAAACTTATACTACCATTTATTCTATTCTTATTTTCGGTTACCACTATTGCACAAGTAATATCCGAAACACCTCCGCCCAAACACATAAAAACAGTTATTTTACAAGAACTTGGTTCCCAAAAACAAACACCTATTATTGAATTTGGAAAATCACTTTACCTGAAATTTGACGATTTAAATGGAAACGAAGCCGATTATTACTATAAAATAAATAGATATAATTTTGATTGGACTCTTACAACATTACGAAAACAAGAATATTTATACGGTATGGATGATATTCATTTGCAAAATACCGATAATTCTTACAACACACTACAAACCTTTTCACACTATAAATTAGTAATTCCCAATGAAAATGTACGCATTACTAAAAGCGGAAACTATATGTTGGAAATTTACAATGATGATGATGAAATTGTATTTTCTAAAAAATTTATTATCTATAAAAACCAAGCAAATGTAAGAGTTCAAATTAAACGTTCCAGAAATTTAAAGTACATAGATACCAAACAAATTGTACAATTTACAGTTAGCCCACGAAGCGATTTTTTTAACAACCCAAAAAGCACAATTAAGACTTTAATTTTTAAAAATAATAATATCAACAACTGCATTAGCACCTTAAAACCGCAATACACTATTGGTAATAAATTAATTTACAAATATGACCAAGAAGCTTCTTTTTGGGCAGGAAACGAATACTTTTACTTTGACAATAAAGACGTTAGAGGTGCTAATATTAGCATCTATAAATACACTTTAAATAGTATTTACCACAATTACCTATACACCAACACTTCCCGAAGAAACGACAGTTACACCTATAACCCCGACATTAATGGAGGATATGTTGTGCGAAATATTGGTGCAGAAAATAACGACACTGAAGCCGATTATGCATCTATTCATTTTAGCTTAGAGAATTATGAAAATTTAGGGAACCAAAAAATATATGTAATTGGCAACTTTAATAATTACACTTTAAATGCAACTTCCCAACTACAATATAATGAAAGAAGAGGACTTTATGAAAACACATCACTTATAAAACAAGGTTTTGCAAACTATAAATTTGTAACTTTTACTAATAATGAAGTTGATCATAGTTTAATTGACGGAAATTTTTATCAAACCGAAAATCAATATACCGTTTTAGTGTATTATAAAAATATTGGCGAACGTTACGAGCAAATTATTGGAATAGGCAGCGCAAACTCAACTAATATTAGTAATTAATCCACGGAACGATAGCTTTTTCTTTACATAAATACAATCAATAAACTATACATTTCTTAAATAAAGTTACCAAATATAGAATTTTTTTCTTATTTTTGTAACAAATTAACACCTATGCATATTATTTCCTTTAAAAAATTAAGAGATTATTTTGAAAAAGAAACGAATGCTAAAGTTGCACTGCAAGATTGGTATAAAAGAGCCCATAAAGCAGAGTGGGAGAATTTTTCTGATTTAAAAAATACATTTAACAGCACTGATAATGTAGGTAACAACAGGTATGTATTCAATATTAAAGGAAATCATTACAGAATTGTAGCCATTATATATTTTAACATTAATAGAGTTTACATCAGATGGATTGGCAACCACAATGATTACAACAACATCAAAAATATTAATAAATTATGATTACCCATAAAGCATATAGTGAGGCAAATATTCGCTTAGAAGAACTATTACATTTAATTGACAAAAACCCTAATTTATCAAATGAGTTAATTGAAGTAAGTGATACTATTGAGCAATATGAAATAATACACCACTCTATTGGCACCCCTACCTTAAAAGAGGTTATTGAACTTCGTATGTTTGAAATGCGATTGAAACAAAAAGATTTAGCTATTTTATTAAATGTTAGCGCATCAAGAATTAGTGAAATTTTTAATGGCAAAAGAGAAATTACATTGAGTATTGCAAAAGCATTACATAAAAAATTGAATATTGATAGCGATATCATCTTACAATAAAACTCTTTTCAATACAATCACAATCAACAAATTAGCCTACTTTAAATAAAATTGATTACTTTTACGTTTTCATAAGCCATGAAACACACTGTACAACAAATAACAAGAGGAATTAAAATTTCTGTAACCACTCACTTTGAGGGTACATTTTATAAAAATTATAAAATGCATTTTGCTTTTGGATATACGGTAACTATTGAAAACCAAAGTAAAGAAGCAGTACAACTTACTTCCAGACATTGGGAAATATACGATTCTTTAAATAATGTAGAAATTATTGAAGGCGAAGGTATTATTGGCAAAAAACCTGTTTTACAACCTGGAGAAAAACACACCTATAGCTCTGGATGCTTACTCGCATCTCCTTACGGATCTATGAAAGGGTTTTACAATATGGTTAGCTTTAATACCACTAAAGAATTTAGAGTACACATTCCTAACTTTAAACTGAGTGCTCCGTTTGCCCTAAATTAATAGTGGGGCGACAGCCAAAAATTTAACATCAAAAAGTATTGTTAAAACCTTTGCTTTTAGTTTTTAAGACAAATATAAGCGCCTATAATTCAATACTTTTATTTTATCATGTTGCTTTATTGTACAAAACAAACAATTAGAGTTATGTATAATTTCAAATGAATCTGACAGCACAAAACCATCATTACTCACAAATACCGCATCAATATCTACAGTGCCGTGAGGTGAAATTCTTCTGAAACGAAATTCATTAATAGCTAATCCTTTTTTTTGCGTAAACTCATACCAAGCACCACTTGCAATACCAGATAACCATTGTGCTTTTTCATCCAATCCAATTACTTTTTTAGCCTCCAACGTTCCTATAAAATTCATCCTATGATTGGGTAATCTATCTAAAAAATATTTACGTGTTTCTTTTGAAGATGATGAAGTAAATGCTTTAATTCCATTTTCCATAGTAACTTCATATATTTTTTTGTCTGATGCTGCTAAAACTACATTACCGACTGTGCTTGGTGTAAATTGTTTTGATTTTTGCAGTGTCTTTTTAATTTTTTGTTGCGTAACCGATGCTATTAATGCGTCCGTTACAAAACGTGCACAATTACTTGCATTTTTAACAAATGCTGCATAACGGATTCCCCCTTTACGTTGCATTTTTACTATATATTGCTTTGCTAAATCATAATTTACAGCACTACAAACAGACACTATCATTTTCCCATCACCGTGGGTTAAATGCGAATTGCTTGCTAAAAAAAGTAGAATTTCCTCTAAGTTTTTAATTTCACCGTTTCTTACTATTGCTTTAATAGGAAAATTTAATTCGGCGTCATATTTTGCTCCACGCACTCTACCGTTGGGTATTGCAGTAATGTAACGTCCAAAATCATGATATTCTAAATCGCCTTTTTGTTTATCTATTAACACTAAAGCTGCGTGACCCGCACGTAGGTAATTCTTTTTTCCAATATGTATAAAACGCAAAAATGGTGAGTACCATTCATCTGCTACCATTACAATAGTTTCAGGATACGCTATTGTAATTATAATACCTGTATTACGCATTTATTATTTGTGGTTTTTGAAGTGAAAATGTGTTTTTATGCGTCGTGTTTTCTAATAAATTTAAATACGTCATTTCTAAATTATCATCCGTTTTACAAACCGATGTTATACTTACTGTTTTTAAAGCACCTCTATTAATTTGCAGATCAATATTTTTATCACCTACACTATAGTTTTGATGAAAATTTAAAACGGTTTCTTGCGTTAATTCTTCATTTTCTAAAAAACTGGCAAACCAGTTTTTTCGCAATTTTTTCATTTCATTAGTATACAACGTAGATGAACTCCAAATTTTAGATTCCAAATTTGTAGTATCTATAAAATGTGCATTTTCCCCATCCCAAACTAATTCGGTTAATTTTAAATCTTGATCCCAATCAACAATTAACAATGTAAACGGCTCTATATTTTCAAAATTATAGTTTTTTATATGCGATTGACAATCATTTACAGTTAAAAAATCAAGTACTACTTTACCTCTACTTTGTCGGTATTTTTCTTTTTTTATATGATTTTCAAAACCACCATTCAATAAACAAACCAATCGGTTTTTATCTGATATACCAATCCATGTACCACCACTAACGGCATCCTTAGGAAACCAAGTTTGTATTCCATTTAACGCATAAAATTTAGGTAAAATAGTTTTCCTACCTAACGCTTCATCTCTATTTGAAGTAAAAATGAAATCATTGTTTTTTAGCGGTATAAAACTTACTGTGCACATGCTTTTCGGCACTTAATTGTTGAAGGTGCTATGCCAAAATTTGCAGAAATATTCACTTGTGGGAAAGCGTATTTTAACCCTATTTTAATAATTGCCATATGATGTACTGCGTGTTCAAAAGCATACAACAACTCTCTACCCATTGACGTTTTTAATGTGTAATTATCATTATTTGCTACATTAAAATTAGATATTAAGAGCACTACTTCATCTTCTTCCAAACATTCAAAAGCTTGTATTGTTTTGGCAAAGCGATTTAATAAAAAATCAATATTTGTTTCCATTAATACTTCACGTTGTCTGTTATCATAATTAAGGGTTGAACATTCGCTTTTTAAGGCAATTGTTTCATAAAAATTAACAATATGACGGGTATGTTTACCAATGGTTGCTGATAACAAATCAATTTCTTGAGTATATTGATTATCATCTAACTGCTGTAAAACGGAATGTAACTGATTGTAAATTAATTGTGCGGTATCCTTTATTCTCATAGGGCTTCTGTCGGTATTAAAGTCAGTTTTATACAAATTCATTCAAATATACCTTTTTATGTCATAATTATCATTTTAAAACTCCATCATTTTTCGTAAATTCGCAACATTAATAATTAAACTTAATATTTCAATATAATGGGAAAAGGATTTTTTAATACTCCAGTGCCAGTAAATGAGCCTATTAAAGGTTACGCACCAGGATCTCCAGAAAGAGCTGCTGTTTTAGCAACTTACAAAGAAATGTACAACAGTAAACTTGATGTACCTTTTTATATTAACGGTAAAGATGTTACTACAGGTAATACACGTACTATGACACCACCACATGATCATAAACACGTGGTTGGAACGTATCATTTAGCAGAAAAATCACATGTAGAAGAAGCAATTTCAACTGCCTTAGAAGCAAGAAAAGCATGGTCAAAAACTCCTTGGGAACAACGTGCCGCTATTTTTTTAAAAGCTGCCGAATTAATTGCAGGACCCTATAGAGCTAAAATAAATGCCGCAACCATGATTGCACAATCAAAAACCATACATCAAGCAGAAATTGATGCTTCTTGTGAGTTGATTGATTTTTTACGTTTTAACGTGCAGTACATGACGGATATTTACCGTGAGCAACCTAAAAGCACAAGTGATGCTTGGAACAGAGTAGAGTATCGTCCTTTAGAAGGTTTTACGTACGCCGTTACTCCATTTAACTTTACTGCAATTGCTGGTAATTTACCTGCATGTATGGCTATGATGGGTAACGTTGTGGTTTGGAAACCTAGTGATAGTCAAATATATTCTGCTAAAGTAGTGATGGATGTTTTTGAAGAAGCAGGTGTACCAGCAGGTGTTATTAATGTTGTTTTTGGTGATCCAGTTATGATTACTGACACTGTTATGAGTAGCCCTGATTTTGCTGGATTACACTTTACAGGTTCTACATATATTTTTAAAGAACTTTGGAAAAAAGCAGGAAACAACATCCATAATTACAAAACCTATCCACGTATTGTAGGAGAAACTGGTGGTAAAGATTTTATTATTGCTCACAAAACTGCCGATGCAAAACAAGTAGCAACTGCTATTGTTAGAGGTGCTTTTGAATTTCAAGGTCAAAAATGTAGTGCTGCTTCAAGAGCATACATACCTCAAGGTATTTGGGATGATGTTAAAAAATATGTTATTGAAGATGTAAACTCATTTAAAATGGGATCTCCAGAAGATATGAGTAACTTTGTTACCGCTGTAATTCATGAAGGTTCTTTTGATAAATTAGCAAAATACATTGACCAAGCTAAAGCTGATACTGATTCCGAAATTATTGTAGGTGGTGGTTATGACAAATCAAAAGGATATTTCATAGAACCTACTGTTATTGTAACAACCAATCCTAAATACACCACTATGTGTGATGAGTTATTTGGACCGGTAATGACCATTTACGTATATGAAGATGAGGCTTATACTGAAACTTTACATTTATTAGACGAAACAAGTGAGTATGCTTTAACAGGTGCTATCTTATCTAAATGTAGATATGCTATTACTGAAGCTACTGATGTTTTACAAAACAGTGCAGGTAACTTCTATATTAATGACAAACCAACAGGTGCCGTTGTAGGACAACAACCTTTTGGTGGAGCAAGAAGTTCTGGTACAAATGACAAAGCAGGTA
>CAZSQD010000017.1:0-20043 GCA_964608925.1 uncultured Kordia sp. | reverse complement strand
TAGGTGTTTTTGGAACCTTACCTAACTTTCATGAATTTATGAATGATATTGGTATTAATGCAGAGCAAGTAGAAACCAATAAACATTCGGTTTTATACAGTCCGTTTGAGCCATTAGAGCAAGAAACGTATGACATTGTTAAAGAAGGTGTAGTTGATATTTACGAGTTGTTTTTAAAGCGTGTTGCTGATGGTAGAGGAATGAGTAGAGATGCTGTAAATGAAATAGCGCAAGGTAGAGTTTGGACAGGTGTTGATGCTTTAAAAAATGGTTTAGTAGATGAATTAGGAGGTTTAGATTTGGCATTACAACGTGCCGCTGAAGCTGCCGATTTAGAGAGCTATAAAATCAAAGAATTACCAATTTACGATAAGGATTTTAATAAAATGTTTGAAAAGTTTGGTTTAATACAATCTAAAGAGGATTTAATAAAAGCTGAGTTAGGGGATTACAATTATCGCATCTACACCAAAATGAAAAACATTACTAATTTAGAAGGCGCACAAATGCTGTTGCCGTATGAATTGGATATTAAGTAAATAAATTAGTTGAAAAATGAAAAAGAATAAGTGGAACATTTTTTTCAATGTAATTTGGATGTCAGTAGGTGTAATTACTATTATTAAATATTATCCAAAATTAGATTATTTAAAAATATTTGTAGGTTTGGTAATTATTTTATCAAGTATATATAGCATTTATAATTACGTTTTAGATAAAAATGATGGAGAGCGTTAGGATAAATATTATAAGCAAAGTAGTTGGTGCATCATTAATAGGGTGTATAATTGGAGAAATTGTAGCATACTTTAATGTTTTTGGCAGTAGTCAAAAAGCACCTTTGTTTTGTGCAATGGGCGCAGGTATTTATATGGTGTTTAAAATACGAAGCAATAATACTTAATTTTTGTCATTCCAACCGTAGTGGAGGAATCACATAAGAAACTCAAACAATCCCTCAATTACAAACTGTAATTGAGGGATTGTTTATTTTACCAACTCCTTAACAATAACTCAATACATTTTACCGTACTTTTGTAAGATTAAGAATTTTAAAATAGAGACGCTCAATTTCTTGAGAGATAGATTATGAAAAAAATAGTTAAAATATTTGGGATTTTAGTACTACTAATTATAGGTGTTGCAGTTGCAATCCCTTTTTTATTTAAAGATAAAATAGCTGCAATTGTAAAAACAGAAATCAACAATCGTGTAAACGCAACTGTAAATTTTAGTGATGTTGACATCAGTTTGTTGCGCAGTTTCCCAAAAGCAAGCATACAAATAGAAAAGCTAAGTATTGTTAATTTCGTACCTTTTAAAGGGGATACCTTATTTTATGCAAATACGATATCTTTGGAAATGCCCGTAAACGGACTGTTTAAAAAAGATTTGACTGAAATTAAAATCAATAGTTTTACCGTTAATGATGCTTTGGTAAATATAATCACCAATATGGCAGGAGTTAGTAATACGGATATTGCTAAAAAAATTGCTGAAAATGAAATTACAGAAACCTCAAAAACAGATAATAATTTTACCTTTTCTATTAATGAATATGCGTTTACTAATTTTGATATCAACTATATAGATGACGTAGCAAAAACAAAAGTAATTTTAACCAATTTTAATCATTACGGTAACGGAAATTTATCCGAAGCCATTACTACATTACATACCAAAACCACCTCAAATATCAGTTATAAAAGTGGAGAAAGTACGTATTTAGATAATCATAAACTCGCTTTAAATGCTGATTTAAAAATTAATCAAACCGAAAATAAATATACTTTTTTAGAAAATGAATTGTCGGTAAACGATTTAAAATTAAAATTTGACGGTTATCTGCAAATGCTTGAAGAAAATACAGATGTAGATATTAAATTTAACACGCCAACTTCCGATTTTAAAAATTTCATAGCCCTATTGCCAAAACAATCGCAAAGTTTAAACGGTATTAAAACCAATGGAAGTTTTACTATTGATGGCTTTGTAAAAGGATTGGTAACGGATACTACAATTCCTAAATTTAAAGTAGATATTACCTCCAAAGAAGCATCATTTAAATATCCAAATTTACCCAAAAGTGTAACGCATATTAACTTAGTTTCTACCTTGCAAAACACAACGGGTAATAGTAATGACACCTTTGTGAGTATTGATAAGTTGAGTTTGCAAATTGATCAAGATGTTTTTAATGCATCAGGTAAAATAGCAAAAGCATTTAGTGATAACAGGTATGTAAACGCAAAATTAGATGGAGTTTTAAATCTAGCAAATCTATCCAAAGCCTACCCCGTGCAATTGGATGATAAGCTAAAAGGTATTTTAACAGCAAACCTACAAACATCATTTTCACAACACGCGTTAGACACTAATAATTTTGAAAAAATGAATAATAATGGTAATTTTACCATTACCAATTTTCAATACGCATCCAAAGATATTGTAAACCCAATAGATATTAAAAAAGCAACCGTAGCTTTTACAAATAAAGAAGTACAGTTAAATTCCTTTACGGCAAAAACGGGCGATAGTGATATAAATGCAACAGGAACTATTGATAATTTATTCGGATTTTTATTCTCAGACAAAAAGCTAAAAGGAAACTTTGATGTACAATCAGAGCTATTTAAAGTGTCTGATTTTATGGTAGATAATACTACAGAAACAGAAAACACTCAAAAAGAATCTGAAACAGGTGATGCTTTAAAAATCCCTTCTTTTTTAGATGCTAAATTTACCGCAAATGCTAAAACCGTAGTTTATGATGATCTTACCTTGCAAAATGTAAAAGGTAATTTGTTAATTAAAGATGAAACCGCAACCCTACAAAATATGACAGCCAACTTATTTGACGGTAAAATGAGTATTGATGGTAATGTGCATACTAAAAATGAAACTCCCGTATTTAATATGGATTTGAGTATTGATAAATTTGATATCGAAAAATCATTTAAAGGAATGGGTTTGTTGGAAAAATTAGCGCCAATTGCTAAAATTTTGCAAGGAAAATTAAACACCACCATGAAACTGTCTGGTCAGTTGAGTAAGGACTTTGAAATCAATACCCAAACTTTAACAGGTAACGCATTGGCAGAAGTGTTGACAGAAAAAGTAAATAGCAATCAGTCACAAGTATTGAGCGCGTTAGATAGTCAATTGAGTTTTATTGATTTAAGTAAATTAAATTTAAACGATTTAAAAACGGCATTGTCTTTTGAAAACGGAAAAGTGGTATTAAAACCCTTTCAAATTAAATATGATGATATTGCCATAAACGTAAAAGGAACACATGGTTTTGACCAAACAATAGGATATAGCGCAACATTTAATGTGCCAGCAAAATATTTTGGAGATCAAGTAGGAAACTTATTATCTAAACTAAGTGAAGACGATGTTAAGAATGTAAAAGTGCCTGTAATAGCCAATATAACAGGTAATATGTTGAGTCCAAAAGTAAAAACTGATCTTAAAAGTAGCATTACTAATTTAACACAACAGTTAATAGTCATTCAAAAAAAGAAACTCCAACAGCAAGCAACAGATGTAGTAGGTGGCGCTATTGATGATGTTTTGGGTAATGTTTTAGGAGGTCAAAATACTCCAAAGGACACTACGCAAACCAACAACCCAGTAGATCCTATAAAAGATGCTGCAACGGATATTTTAGGTGGTTTGTTTGGTGGTAAAAAGAAGAAAAAATAATATAATTTGGGCGTTCCCTTCATAAAATCGGGTCGCGCTTACACTATTATTTTTTAAAAGTGAATTTATTATTGCATTGTATAATTGTTAGTGCTGTTATTTTATACATTGAAACTAGTTTTTATATTAAAGTTATCCTGCTTTTTTAAGCACGCAGTACGTAATAGTGAGTTTTTCTTAAATTATTTTTCATGTTTACAACGCAACCTTTTATAACTTTAACCATCTAATAAATATGTACATACAAATAACGCTATGAAAAAAACTATTAATTACCATAACGTTCTTGTTTTACAGTGCAACAATTTAAATTTAAAGTAATATAAGATCAAATTATACCAATTTTATATATGGAAAGGTAAAGACGTGCAAGGGAATGATATTTATGACGACTACAGTATTCCTTTAATTAATTAAAAAATTGTCAATATATGGGTCTAAAAAAGCTCATCAAAAAATGTAAGAAACAAGATACGGAAGCACAAGGTAAACTGTACACCCTCTATTCGGGTATATTATTTAGTTTGTGCTTGAAGTATTCTAAAAACAATGTAGAGGCAGAAGATAATTTGCAGGATGCCTTTTTGACTATTTTTAGCAAAATTAATCAGTTTAAAGGCAAAGGCTCTTTTGAAGGCTGGATGAAACGTATTGTTATCAATACTGCATTACAACGTTATCGAAAAGATAGCGTTTTAGATGTAATAAAAGAAGATACACTAACGGAAGAAATTGTAGAAGTAGAAGTTGCAAAAATGGTTTCGTTAGATTTTTTATTACACATTATACAACAATTACCAGACCGCTATAGACTGGTTTTTAATTTATATATTTTAGACGGTTATACACATAAAGAAATTGCAGAAATGCTTAACATTTCAATAGGTACATCAAAATCTAACTTGTCAAGAGCAAGACATATTTTAAAAGAAAAAATAGAAGAAGATCAATTTAAAAATAAAACCCCCCTTAATTATGGGCAATAAGAAAAATATAGACCGATTGTTTCAGGAACAATTTAAAGGTTTTCATCAAACACCTAATAGTAATATTTGGGAAAACATTCAAAAAGATTTAACATCATCACAACCCAAAAAGAAACGATTACTTCCTTTTTGGCTACAATTAAGTAGTATAGCAGCCGCTATAATTGTATTAATTACCGTTGGCGTTAAGCAATTTTCAACAGAAAAAACACCCACTATTATTGTTGAAACTCCTATAATAAATAACAATGTAAATACTGCAAATTCAAATGAAGATATTGAGAATTCAATTCAAGAAATCTCTAATACTAAAAAAGAGAATGTAATTGCAGGAAAAAATAACAGTATAGTGAATACTAATAGTACTGTAAATAACCTCAAAAATAATAGCATTACTACATCACAGAGCAGTAATGAAACAACCAACTTATTTAAAGTAAAAAACAAGTTCGCTACCCATAAAACAAACACATCTGAAGAAAAAAAGAACATCAGTACACCTAACCTTAATAAGCGTGAAACACGTGTAAAATTTAACAACAATACTATTGCTATGACAAGTACTAATAGCATTACTATTAATGAAATAAAAAATAAAAAAACTTCTTCTTCTGAAAAAATAATAAAGAAAAATGAACTTATTTCACAATCAAAAATCAATACTTTAGTTACAAATATAACTGCTAATCAAAATGGTTTAATCAAAGAAAAATTATCTGAAACAGATGCCAATAGAACAAATGAAGATTTTAATCCAAAACCTGTTTCAATAAATAACTCTATAGCTACAAAATCAATAAATAAAACAACGATTGATCCTAAAAAGAAGGAGGAAGGTACTGTTGTAGAGGAAGAAATTACAGAAGAAAACAAAATAGCAATAACGGATGCTATTGCCAATCAAGAAGAAAAAGAAACTATAGAAGACGAAGAAGAAGCTAATCAATATTTAAAAAAATGGAATGTAGCCACTACTATTGCTCCTGTATATTATAATTCATTAAATAGTGAATCCCCTATTGATAGTCAGTTTTCTGGAAACAAGAAAAAAGGACAAGTAAATACCAGTTATGGTATAAATGTTAGTTACGCTTTAAATAAAAAATTCAGCATCCGTACGGGTATACATAAATTAGAGTTAGGTTATGATACGCAAGATGTTGCCGTTTTACCAATTAGCAGTACTTCTGGAAATACTGGAAATTTAGATTTAAAAGGTTTAGATGCTGCCCCTGGGGTAAACTTAAATATTACAAATGCAAACAGTTTTTCTGTTTCACAAATACCATCAGGTTTTTCAACATTATTTGATTCTTCTTTAAACCAACGTTTAGGTTATATTGAAGTTCCTTTGGAGGTAGCATATCGTATTTCTAATAAGAAAATGAAGGTTAATGTAATTGCAGGGGTGAGTACTTTTATTTTAAATAAAAATGAAATTTACTCCGAAACTAATGGTAAAAAAACCTATTTAGGCAGTGGGAACAACTTAAATAACACCAGTTTTAGTACTAATATTGGGGTTGGGTTTAACTACAACTTATCCAAACATTTAAATTTTAATTTTGAACCGATGTTTAAATACCAAGTGAACTCTTTTACCAAAGATGCTGGTAATTTTAAACCTTATATTTTAGGTATTTATTCAGGATTTAGTTATAAATTTTAATTAAACACAACCTATTATACCCATTTAAGATTGTTTTAAGTTGGTTAGTTTATTAGAAATTCAGCTCCAAAATGTAGGACTAATAAACGTAAACGCTCTTATGAATTTCATAAGAGCGTTTTTTTATTACAATTTATTATACCTCACCAACTGCTCATAAATAACATCACGCGTTTGTTCTTTTAGTACATTTCTATCTTTTAAAGTTAACCCTTTTGTGGGTATTTCTTTATGTATAGTAGCACGCATTTTACCAGGACTTCCTCCTGCTAAAAAATCATACGGTAAACGAGTTTTATTATCAGCAAAACTCATCGGTAAAATAGGTATTTGATGTTCTATTGCCAAACGGAAAGCACCACTTTTAAAATCGCATAACAAATCACATGCGTCAAAAACACCACCTTCAGGAAAAATACAAATCCCCAACCCTTGTTGTAAACGCTTTTGTGCACGTTCAAAAACTGCGGTTTTACTTTTTTGACTACTTCTATCTACCATTATACAGGTGCGTTTATAGAAAAAACCAAATAACGGTATTTTTGCTAAATCTTGCTTACCTACAAACACAAACGGATTTTTTGTTAAGGTAAGCATCAACATAATATCCGTCATAGAAGTGTGATTAGCTACAAACATGTAACTTTTTCCTTTTTCAATAGGCGCTTCTGTTTTAATTTTTAGCTTAAAGCCCATCCCTATTAAAATGATTTTTGACCAAATACGTGCCAATTTAAAAAAGAAGGGATACCATTCATCTTTACTAACCGAAATTAACAGCAATGGAAAAAGTAACAAAATAGTTACGCTCATTAAGGTAAAAAACCAAATTCTATATATACTTCTGCCAATATTTGTAAAAATCTTCATCTGTTTTGTATAAAGCATCAAAAATAACTTTTTTATCATCAATGCTTTCAATAAGTTTGTAAAAAATATTAGGAACAACAAAATGGCAAGAATTTTAACAGGTATACAAAGTACAGGAACTCCACATTTAGGTAATTTATTAGGAGCAATTATTCCCGCAATAGAAATGGCGAATGATCCTAAAAACGATGCGTATTTATTTATTGCAGATATGCACTCATTAACCCAAATAAAAGATGGGAATATATTAAGGCAAAACACCTATAGCACCGCAGCAACGTGGTTGGCATTTGGTTTAAACGTAGATACATCGGTTTTTTATAGACAGAGTGATATACCTCAAGTAACCGAACTTTCTTGGTATCTCAATTGCTTTATGCCCTTTAAACGCTTAGAACTAGCGCATAGTTTTAAAGATAAAGCGGACCGTTTAGAAGATGTAAATGGTGGTTTGTTTACTTACCCAATGCTAATGGCAGCTGATATTTTATTATATGATGCCGAAATTATACCCGTAGGAAAAGATCAACTACAACATATTGAAATGACCCGTGATGTAGCTACCCGTTTTCATGCTAAATTAGGAGAAACTTTTGTGCTGCCCGAAGCAAAAATTGCTAAAAACACCATGTTGGTACCTGGTACTGATGGTACAAAAATGAGTAAAAGTAAAAATAATTACATTGATATTTTCTTGCCAGATAAAAAATTACGCAAGCAAATAATGGGTATTCAAACAGACAGTACTCCTTTAGAAGACCCTAAGGAATGGAAAACCTGTAACTTATTTGCGCTCTATCAATTATTAGCAACCGAAACTGAAATTGCTGAAATGAAAGTAAATTACGAAAATGGTAATTACGGTTACGGGCACGCAAAACAAGCTTTTTTTGAATTGATTATTAAAAAGTTTGAAAAACAAAGAGCTTTATATAATCACTATATGAGCAACTTAAATGAAATTGACGAAGCACTAAAAATTGGTGCTGCAAAAGCAAATACTGTTGCTAATACCGTATTAAAACGTGTACGAGCAAAAGTTGGGTATTAAAAATATCGGAATGCGATAGTCAAAAAATAAAAGATTAACTTTACAAAAAAAATAAACTTAACACCTATATATAATGAGCGTTATTAACAGAAAATTACACGTACGTAGCAATTCAACTTGCGAATTATGTGCCTCACCAGATAAATTAGAAACCTATAACATACCTCCTGTACCAGAAAAAGAACCACTTTTAGAGGAAAGTATTTTGGTTTGCAATACTTGTTTATCACAAATAGAAGATCCTGAAACAATGGATTCTAATCACTGGAGGTGTTTAAATGACAGTATGTGGAGTGAGACACAAGCAGTACAAGTAGTGGCTTGGAGAATGTTACACCGTTTAAAGAAATTAGGATGGAGTCAAGATTTGTTAGACATGATGTATTTAGACGAAGATGCTTTGGTTTGGGCTAATAAAATGGGTGATGGTGATGAAGAGGATGAAAACAAAATAGTACATAAAGATTGTAACGGTAATATTTTACAAAATGGTGATTCTATTGTATTAATTCAAGACTTAAAAGTAAAAGGTGGTGGTTTTACTGCAAAACGTGGTGAAGCAGTACATCGTATTTCATTAGTACATGATAACGCTAACCATATTGAAGGAAGAGTTGGTGACCAATATATTGTTATTTTAACACAATACATTAAGAAAACAAAATAAGGAGCACATAATATAATGCCCCCTCTTTATAATCAATACAGATTATGAAGAGGGGGCATTTAAATTAAAACTAAATGCTATTTAAAAGCATTTAATCCAGTAACATCTAAACCTGTAATTAACAGGTGAATATCATGAGTACCTTCATAGGTGCTAACACTCTCTAAATTCATAGAATGACGCATGATAGAATACTCTCCAGTAATTCCCATACCTCCTAACATTTGGCGTGCTTCACGTGCTATATTTAATGCCATTTGTACGTTATTACGTTTTGCCATTGATATTTGAGCAGATGTTGCTCTATCTTCATTACGCAATACTCCTAAACGCCAAGTTAATAACTGTGCTTTAGTGATTTCCGTAATCATTTCAGCTAACTTTTTTTGTTGCAATTGAAATTGCCCAATAGGCTTTCCAAATTGAATACGCTCTTTACTATAGCGTAAAGCAGTGTCATAACAGTCCATTGCGGCACCAATAGCACCCCAAGCAATTCCAAAACGTGCAGAATCTAAACAACCTAACGGTGCCCCTAAACCAGATTTGTTTGGTAGTATGTTTTCTTTAGGCACTTTTACGTTATCAAAAATTAACTCTCCCGTTGCACTTGCTCTTAATGACCACTTATTATGTGTTTCTGGAGTTGTAAACCCTTCCATACCACGCTCTACAATTAAACCGTGTATACGTCCTGTTTCATCTTTTGCCCAAACAACAGCTACTTGACAAAAAGGAGCATTTGAAATCCACATTTTAGCTCCGTTTAATAAATAATGGTCACCCATATCTTTAAACTTCGTTTCCATACCACTAGGGTTTGAGCCATGGTTTGGTTCAGTCAAACCAAAACTTCCCATCCATTCACCTGTCGCTAATTTAGGTAAATATTTTTTACGTTGTGCTTCCGTACCGTATTTCCAAATAGGGTACATTACTAAAGAGGATTGTACTGATGCTGTACTACGCACACCACTATCTCCTCTTTCAATTTCTTGCATAATCAATCCGTAAGAAATTTGATCTAACCCTGCACCACCATATTCTTCTGGTATGTAAGGTCCAAAAGCACCAATATTTGCTAAACCGCTAATAATTGATGTAGGGAACTCTGCACGTTGTGCATAATCTTCAATAATAGGTGACACATCACGCTTTACCCATTCACGTGCAGCGTCTCTAATTAACTTATGTTCTTCCGTTAACAAATCATCTAACTGATAATAATCAGGTGCTTGAAATAAATCTTGTTTCATGATATTTTATTTATGCTAATTTAAATTAGCTATTGTATTGTTTAACAAATTTTGGTAGCAAATATAACCAATGCTAAAAAACTAAACAACTTGTTTTGTGTACTTTTTTATCATATTTACATTTAAAATGAAATATGATTTGTTTTAATGCTATTATGTTTTAAAAATTATTAAAACAAATAAGCCTTATTTGTTTTACATTTTTAAATAAAAATTTCGAGTTAACGCTATATAATCAGCTGTATATTGATGTCTTGCGGTTTCAATTATTAATGTAGCTGTTTCTGCGGATTGCTTTACAAATGAAAAACACAGCAAACTTCTTTTTATTTCAGACGATGGTGTTCCTTTTACATGCATAATTTTTTTCGGAAACAAATTAAATTGCGCTGCTATGCTAATAAATTTTTCTTCTTCAGAAAAAGGAATAACAAACGAAGCTTCTCCGGTTTTTGACAATAATTTTGAGGTGCCATATAGTAAATGCTCAAAAGGCAATGCGTCTTGAAAACGTGCCAAATCACGTTGCTTGTTGTCTGTTTTATGGTCTTCTGCATAAAAAGGAGGGTTTGAAATAATCAAATCATACTGTTCTTCTACCTCATCTATAAATTCTAAAAAACCAGCGTGGTAACAAAACAATCGATCACCCCAAGGAGAGTTTTCAAAATTTTCTACCGCTTGTTGATAAGCAGTTACATCAATTTCTAAAGCCTCTATGGTTTCTGCATTGCTGCGCTGTGCTAACATTAAAGCCAAAACACCCGTTCCTGCGCCAATATCTAAAATAGTATTCAAATTATGTGCTACATTCACCCAAGCTCCTAACAATACACTATCTGTTCCAATTTTCATAGCACATCTATCTTGCTGTATCTCAAACTGTTTAAACTGAAAAGGCTTACTCATAATTTTAAATTAGTTGGCAAAAATACAGTATTTAGTTACTATTTCATTTGAATTTTGGCATAAAACTTGTCTATAGAAAGTAGGTTCGCATTTTTTTTTAAACAATTAACAACTTTGAGGTCACTTTTTTATATATTAGCGAACTATTTAAAATAGTACTCATTTCTAATTAATCATACCTTATGAAAAACCCTAAATTTTTAAAATTAGTTTTGGCAATATTCACATTGTCTTTCGTTACCAGTTTTGCACAAGAGAAACCCGTAACTCAATTATTAAACCAGTACCTTAGTGCTTCAAATTCATTAAGTAAAACCAAACAAGCCAATACTGTTTTAGCGTTGTTTGATGATCGTTATAAAAACAACACTGCTTACGTAGGTTTATCTGGAGTGGTAAAAAGTACCACAACAAGTTTTGAGCAATTTGCTGCTCAAATAGAACAAAATATCAAAAATAAAAATTACAACTTTAAAATGACTTTGCAAGAGGTTGTTTATGAATCACAAAAAGAAAGAGCAGGTACCGTTTCCGCTTTGGTAAATTTTGAATCTAAAATTGACGGTAAAATTGCCGAAAAAGGAACTATTTTAATGAACCTTGTAGGTGCTAAAGTAAGAGGCGATTGGAAAATTATGTATAACAATACGGTAAGAGTTGCTGAAGGTAAAGATATTGGAAACTGTGTTTGTTATTTATTTAGCAAAGGGACAACCGTATTTAATGCCGAAACGTATTACCCAGCAGGTGTTGAGTATGACAGAGAATACCAATCGTTTAGAGTAGGTACTCGTGAAGGAAAACGTGTAGTTAAAGGGAATGAAAAAGATTATGTTTGGACTGAGAACAATGATGTTTTAGACGGTGCTCGTAAAATTGGAAAAGCAAACTCTCCTGAAGAAGCTGTAAAGGTAGTATTATCTTACATTTATGCTGATTCTTGCATAAAAATGGATTTCAACTAAGATATAAAATAAACTTCTTCTTGTGACGCAAGGTTACAAGGTATTGTTGATGTAAAACATCCGTAAACCTGCCTTTCGGAAGAAGAGATTAAAAACTGCCTAAAAATTATTTTTTAGGCAGTTTTTATATATACAATAATTATCTTTACCTCATGAATACAAATTATGACATTTTAATAATTGGCGGTGGAGCTGCTGGTTTTTTTACCGCAATAAACGCTGCTACATTTAATACGGAATTAAAAATAGCTATTTTAGAACGTAGTAAAGACGTACTGCAAAAAGTAAAAGTTTCTGGTGGTGGGCGTTGTAATGTTACTCATGCCTGTTTTGATCCTAAAGAATTAACGCAATATTATCCACGTGGCGCAAAAGAATTATTAGGACCTTTTCATCAATTTAATTGTGGCGATACTTTTGAGTGGTTTGATCAACGTAATATTTCTTTAAAAATTGAAGAAGATGGTAGAGTTTTTCCAGAAAGCAACACTTCGCAAACTATTATAGATTGCTTTATAAATGAAACCCAAAAACATAGCATTGATATTTTAAAAAGTCAAGGGGTTACGGACTTTTATAAAGAAAATGACAATTGGATTGTAAAAACAAAAACGAAGCAATTTACATGTCAAAAACTAGTGATTGCTGCGGGTAGTAGTCAAAAAATTTGGAAACTTTTAGAGAAAATAAATCATAAAGTGATACCGCCAACTCCCTCTTTGTTTACCTTTAATATTAATGATAACCGCTTGCAAGATATTCCGGGAGTTGTAGTGCCAAATGTAGAAATTGAAGTGCTCAATACTAAATTATTTAGTGATGGACCTTTGTTAATTACTCATTGGGGATTAAGTGCGCCTGCAGTGTTAAAAATTTCTGCATGGGGTTCTAAGATTTTAGCAGAATGTAATTATAAATTTGACATTCAAATCAATTTTATTGGTTATTCTCCTCAAAACTGCAGAGAAGAACTGAATACCTTAAAGAAAAATTTAGCGAAGAACAACGTATACAAATACACTCAGTTTAACTTACCCAAACGCTTGTGGTATAAATTGGTATTGGCAGCAGCCATTACCGAAACCACAAAATGGGCAGACCTTAATAAAAGTCAGCTTAACGCATTAGCTACACAACTTACTGAAGCTATTTTTAAAGTAGATGGCAAAAGCACCTTTAAAGAAGAGTTTGTAACTGCTGGCGGTGTTGCTTTAAAAGAAATTAATTTTAAAAAAATGGAAAGTAAAGTACACCCCAACTTATTTTTTGCTGGCGAAGTGATTAATGTTGATGCCGTAACAGGTGGTTTTAATTTTCAAAATGCATGGACAACAGGATATTTAGTAGCCAAAGCAATTCGCTAAACTTAACAATTACTTAACTTAGTAAAGTATATTTTTTTTAAAACAAAAGCTAACTTTGTATCTTATTTTTTAAAAAATATATCAAGTTATGACAAAAAATATTATAGCATTTATCATTCTATTATTTAGTTTTTTAAGTGCTACAGCTCAATCTTTTTCGGCTACTGTTTTAGATAAAATCAACAATGAACCAATTATATATGCTGATGTTTATTTTCCTGATCTTCATACAGGAACAACTACCAATGAAAAAGGAGTTTTTACAATTGAACATTTTAAACAAGAAAACATTAAGCTACAAATATCCTATTTAGGCTACAAAACGCTAAATGTAGTTCTTAATACAAAAGAAAATATCAAAAAAATATTTTTTTTAGAAGAAGATCATTACCATTTACAAGAAATTATTATTGCTGCCCCTGTAGGGAGGTTACAACGTGAAAGCATTGCTAATGTAACCCATTTAAAAATGAAAGGCTTACGCTTAACCGCTCCAATAACACTTGCTGCTGCTATTAGTAATATAGCAGGTGTGGAACAAAATAGTACGGGAGCAGGCATAGGAAAGCCTGTAATTAGAGGACTTTCAGGAAATAGAATTGTTACCTACGCACAAGGAATGCGTGTTGAAAACCAACAATGGGGAGATGAACATGGTTTAGGAATAGGTGATATTGGCATTGAAAGTATTGAAGTTATAAAAGGTGCTGCATCTTTACTATATGGGTCTGATGCTTTAGGTGGAGTGCTTTATTTTATTGATGAACGTTATGCGAATCATAATACTTTTAATATTTCGGCAAACAGTAAATTTATGAGTAATACGCTTGGTACAAATAATAATATTGGACTAAAACTTCATAAAAATAAATTAAAAGTAAATGTTTTTGGAGCTTATAACTCCAATTCAGACTACCAATTAGCTAATAAAAAACGTGTTTTTAATACCCGTTTTAATGAAAAAAACTTCAAAACTGCAATAGGGTATAATGCTAAAAATTGGATTACAAATTTACGCTATAGCTTTTTACAAAACAACTATGGTATTGCTGAAGATGCAAATTATACAACAAGTAAGAGCAAACAATTCATACTCCCTTTTCAAACCATTAATAACCACAGTTTAAGTTTTGAAAATAATTTTATATTAAAAAAACATAAATTAACAAGTGTTTTAGGGTATTCTAATAATTACCGTAGAGAGTTTGAAGACGACAAGGAAAATGCAGCTCTTGGCTTAAAACTAAGTACATATACATATAACTTAAAATGGCACACAGCTGTTTATAAAGATCGATATAGTTTTGTTGTGGGTACACAAGGAATGCATCAGCAAAATAAAAATAATGGAGAAGAAACCCTCATCCCTGATGCAATAACTAATGATATTGGAGTATTTGGATTGGCAAATATTGAATTTGACAACATTCAATTTCAAACAGGTATTCGTTTTGATAATAGAAAAATAGCAACCCAATTAACAGATAATATATTGAGGTACAATAATAACTATCAAGGGGTAACTTTTTCAGGAGGAGGTGTCTATAAAAAAGGGAAGTCTAAAATCCGATTTAATATTTCTAGTGGTTTTAGAGCCCCATCTACATCAGAATTATTATCAGATGGTGTACACGAAGGAACAATACGTTATGAAAAAGGAAATCCTAATTTATCTAATGAAAATGCAATACAATTTGATGTTGCCTACCATTACAAAAGTGAACATTTAAACTTTAGTATCAATCCTTTTTATAATTATATCAAAAATTATATTTACTTAGCCCCTACCAATGCAACTATAGATAGCAATAAAGTTTATAATTATGTGCAAAAAGATGCTTTTTTATATGGTGGAGAAATGGGTTTACACTATCACCCACATCAATTACACTGGTTGCACTTAGAAAGTAATTTGTCAACTGTTTTTGCTGAAGATGAAAATAAAAATACGCTACCCTTAATACCGCAAACAAAACTAAATAGTACTATTAGTGCGGAATTTAAACAACATGGAAAAATAAATATTTCTAATATTTTTATGCAACACATTTATAAATTTAAGCAAACTAAAATAGGCTTATTTGAAAGTAGAACTCCAAGTTACCAAGTAATTAATGCAGGAATTAATTTTAATATAAAAAACAAAAATACGCCAATTACATTGGGTATGGGGGTAAATAATGTTTTCAATACGAAATATATTGACCACTTATCTAGATTCAAAACTTTAGGTATTGCCAATCAAGGTCTTAATTTTTTTATAGATTTAAAAATTAAATTAGATGGCAAGTTGAGAGGCTGATGAATTATATAAAAGTAAAATATTTTATTATTTTAAAACGTAATTAAAAGGCAATCTTTAAAAAAAAGTATCTTTACCAAAAAACTAAAATCAAATGCCAATACCAGCATTCATTTATAAAATCAGCGCAAAAACAATACCTAACAGTAGTAACACCTGGGAGTCACCTAGTAATATTGCTTTGGTAAAATATTGGGGTAAAAAGGAAAATCAAATTCCGGCTAATCCAAGTATTAGTTTTACGTTAAGTAACTGTAAAACCACTACTACATTACATTATAAGAAAATAGACAATCCTACAGGTAAATTTCAATTTGAAGTGTTTTTAGAAGGTAATAAGCAAGACGATTTTAAACCCAAAATTGAATCTTTTTTTAAACGAATAGAGCAATATGTGCCGTTTATAAAAAACTACGCATACATAATAGAAACTTCCAACTCGTTTCCACATAGCTCAGGTATTGCCTCATCAGCATCAGGTATGAGTGCATTAGCATTATGTATTATGAGTATGGAAAAAGAACTTTCGGAAACCATTTCAGAAACCTATTTTATTCAAAAAGCATCATTTTTAGCACGTTTAGGTTCAGGTAGTGCTTGCCGAAGTTTAGAAGGTGATTTAGTGTGCTGGGGAGCACATAAAAATATTGAAGGGACATCAAATTTATTTGGTACAAAATATCCGTATCAAGTACACTCAAATTTTAAAAACTATCAAGATACCATCTTGCTAGTAGATAAAGGTGAAAAACAGGTTTCCAGTACCGTAGGGCATAATTTAATGCACAGCCACCCTTATGCTACAAACCGATTTCAGCAAGCGCATGATAATTTAGATAAGCTTATTGGTGTTTTTGAAAGTGGAAATTTAAAAGCATTTATTGAAATAGTAGAAAGTGAAGCACTTACATTGCATGCTATGATGATGACTAGCTTGCCGTATTTTATTTTAATGAAGCCCAACACACTACATATTATTAATGAAATTTGGAAATTTAGAAACGAAACCAAATTAAATCTATGTTTTACTTTAGACGCTGGTGCAAACGTACATATATTATACCCTGAAATTGAAAAAGAGCAAATTTTAGCATTCATTAACAGTAAGTTAGTTGGCTATTGCCAAAATGAACACTATATTTGTGATGTTATCGGTTTTGGTGCCAAAACAATTGATAATTGATCATCAATAATTTACAACTATGAAAGGACCTCTTTTTTATTCGAAAATATTATTATTTGGTGAATACGGAATTATTAAAGATTCTAAAGGATTATCCATCCCTTATAATTTTTATAATGGTGCTTTAAAATTAGATGGTAATCAAACTTCAGTAGCAAAAGCGTCAAATGAAAATTTGCGTAAATTAGCACTTCATTTACAAGAAATACACAACAATCATAAAAGTTTAGCTACTTTTGATTTTGAAAAATTACAACAAGATATTGCTGACGGTATGTATTTTGATTCTTCTATACCTCAAGGTTATGGCGTAGGAAGTAGCGGCGCATTAGTAGCTTCTATTTATGATAAATATGCGCAAAATAAAATTACAGTTTTAGAAAACTTAACACGTGAAAAACTATTGAGCTTAAAAGCTATTTTTGGACAAATGGAATCATTTTTTCATGGTAAGAGTTCTGGTTTAGATCCTTTAAACAGTTATTTGAGTTTGCCTATTTTAATCAATTCGCAAAATAATATTGAACCAACAGGGATTCCTTCACAGGAAAAAAATGGCAAAGGCGCGGTATTTTTATTAGATTCTGGAATAGTAGGGAAAACTGCTCCCATGGTTAGTATTTTTATGGAAAAAATGAAAAATGAAGGATTCCGTAACATGTTGAAAGAACAGTTTACAAAACACACAGATGCATGTGTAGATGATTTTTTAAAAGGAAATATAAACTCCTTGTTGGGTAATGTAAAACAACTCTCTAAAGTAGTTTTAAGCAACTTTAAACCAATGATACCAGAGCAATTTCATACCCTTTGGGCAAAAGGAATTGACACGAATGACTATTACCTAAAATTATGCGGTAGTGGTGGAGGAGGCTATATTTTAGGATTTACTGAAGACATGGAAAAGGCAAAAAAATCATTATCAGATTATAAATTAGAAGTGGTTTATAATTTTTAGTTGGTAACTCCCAACATTAAATATCACAAATTTTACAGTTAAAAAAATGCTTTCACGCCAAAACAAATTGTTTTTAAAAAAATTATTCAGTTTGTTTTCTGTAGTGCGTGGGTATAATGTTTTTATTATTATTGTAGCCCAGTATTTAAGTGCTATTTATATTTTAGCACCACATTTACCCCCAAAGGAAATTATATTAGATGTAAAATTACTGATGCTTGTTCTAGCATCTTCCTTTTCAATTGCTAGTGGTTATATTATTAATAATTTTTATGACTCAGAAAAAGATTTAATCAACCGCCCTAAAAAATCATTATTAGATCGCTTGGTTAGTCAAAACACAAAACTATCCGTTTATTTTGTTTTGAATATGATTAGTGTAGCATTAGCGAGTTATATTTCTTTTAGAGCTACTTTGTTTTTTTCAGTATATATATTTATCATTTGGTTTTACTCACATAAGTTAAAAAAGTATCCTTTTATTGGTAATATCACAGCATCAATGTTGGCTATAATTCCATTTTTTGCCGTTTTAATTTATTACGCCAATTTTAAACTTATTGTTTTGATACATGGTGTTTTCTTGATTTCTATTATTTCTATGCGAGAAATTACTAAAGATTTGGAAAACTTAAAAGGTGATTTAGCGCATAATTATAACACTATACCCGTAAGGTATGGTGTAAATTACACCAAAAAATTGTTAACTACCTTTACTTTTTTTACCATACTAGCTATGTTTGTTTTAGTACAGCAAAATGAAATTGGTCACATGTACTATTTTTTATATTTTGGAGTATTCATGCTATTGGTTTATCTTTTGAAACTTTGGAAAGCAACGGCAAAAAGTGAATATGTATTACTGCATAATTTACTAAAATTTATTATTGTAACTGGAGTATTTAGTATTGTTTTGATTAAGCCTGAATTAATATTTAACGTTATCAATCAAATGTTTTAATCTGATTTTTACACAATAAAAAAACCCATCTCAATTGAGATGGGTTTTTGCATTAATGTATTGGTAATGGTAATTATGAAACTACTTTTACGTTTACTGCATTTAATCCTTTTTTGCCTTCTTCTAAGTCAAATTCAACGGTGTCGCCTTCACGAAGTTCGTCAATTGTTCCTGAGATGTGTACAAAATGGTCTTTGTCTGAACCTTCTTCGGTTATAAATCCGAAACCTTTTGCTTCGTTGAAGAATTTTACTGTTCCTGTATTCATTGTATTTAATTTTAATTATTAATTCGATATATGAAGTACAAATATGATGCCAAAAAATTATTTTTGCCATTTAATGCACAAAATAACTCATTTAAATAGATTGTGATTTATTTCTAACAATTTCAAATATAATATTAGAGAGGTTGTCATAGTCTTTTCTGTCTTTAATAAAGTTAAATCCATTTTTCACTAAAAGTTTTTTAGAATTTTCATTTTGAATATGGGTAAAAGCTTCAATTTTATCTATATTTAATTTAGTAAATCCAAAATTAACAATACTGTTAAGTGCTTCACTCATAATCCCTTTTTTTTGAAATACAGGGTTTAAATCATACCCAACTTCAGCAGTTTTATAGTCTTTTGAGAAATTCCACAAGCAAATTGTTCCAATAATTTTAGTGATATTGTTTAGTGAAATTCCCCAAGCAATGGATTTGTTTTTTTTAGTTTCGGCATTTAATTTTTTTATGTGTTTAAGTGCGTCAGCTATATTTTTAGTTTTCTGATGTTCTGATCGTTCAATAAATTTATTAACAGTCTTATCAGAACGTAAAAATAAAATAGCAGCACTATCAGCTTCTTCTATTTTTCTCAATATTAACCTTTTGGTTTTTATTTCTGGGAAAGTTTGGATGTTCATTTTCTCACATTTTTAAATTAAATCATCTCCGCTTCAAAAAGCACTAAAAAATGTTTCAGTATTTTTTGTTTTACCACTTCAATGTCAACTTCTTTTACGCCTAACTCTACGTTTAATGAAGTTACAGCTTTCCCTCTAATGCCACAAGGTATAATGTTATCAAAATAACCTAAATTAGTATTTACATTTAAGGCAAACCCGTGCATGGTAACCCACCTACTAGCACGTACGCCTAAAGCACAAATTTTACGAGCAAACGGTGTGCCTACAGCTATCCAAACGCCAG
>CAZSQD010000016.1:0-20290 GCA_964608925.1 uncultured Kordia sp. | reverse complement strand
CCAAAAATAAATCAAAGTGATTTAATAAGTAGCTAACTACTGACCTCTAAATATTAAATTACTCGTTAAAAAGCAAAAATATTCGATGAACAACTTTTTATTTCGATTTTTTATTTTACACAAAAAACACTCATTTAGAGTGCTTTTGTTGTTATTTTCTATTTCAAGAGAAATGGATATTTGAATCTCAATTATCTATTTTTTTCCTTTCAGTATTTTTATTAGACTTATCTTTAGACTTCATTTTATGGTTTTTTAATTTGAAAAACGCTTTACTTTCAGGCTGCTTCCAAGCTTTATAATCTAAATATTTTCCTTTCTCTGTTTCTGTTTTTGGCACTTCAACATTTCTTAAATTTGGAAACGTTTGTAAATATTTATCATTACGTTCTGCATATACAACCCAAGAAACTTTTTTACCTGACACACCTCCTGATACATTAAATTTATTATTATTTATTTCCTCACTTATGTATATTTCTGGCATACTAGCCCCACAGGGGTTAATTGATATGAAAAAGTTCTATTAATAGCTGAAAAATACTCTGGCAATTCAATTTTAGCATTACCATTACTATCAAGAATCACGATACCTCTGTATAAATTTAATACTTCATTTGATTCTATTGAAAAATGTTTTAATTTTTTATTTTCCGGATCTAATGGATGGTCTATTGTAAATGCCTTAGTACCAGTTGCACTAAAGTCTCCATTTGCAAATACTGCAACACCACCTGTAATTGCGTCAGCAGAACCTAATACACCAAATCTGCCTGCACCTGCTGGATTAATACCCGTAACTCCTGAAAAATTCCCATTACCCACAACACCTTCATCTCCTCCAAAAGAAGATGTAGCAGCAGTACCTGCTCTTGCTAAAACACCAAAACTACCTGGTGTAGTTCCTGAAGAAAAAATTCCCATTGCTGGACCTGTAAACGACCCTCCTGATCCTGGAATAAAGCCTGCTGCTGCCCCTGTAGCGTTTCCTACTACTCCTGCACCTACAGTATCTGAAACCCCTTCTACACCAAATCCATCCGTAGCATCACTACCATAAACTCCTACACCCGATTGAGCATATCCATTAACAGCATGATCTCCTATAAAATAAGCATATGATTGAAATGTATCTATTGGAAAAACAGGTGTTCTATTACCTATTGAAACTTGATTTGTGCTTGCGTCTGCAAAAAATAAATCATCAAAAGAATTGCTTTCTATTCTAAAATCATAATTTACACTATTTTCATTTAAAACAGATTCTGTTTGCCCTATTCTAAAATGCTCTATATTATCTGCCTTAAAAACCACATCTTGTGCATCTGTTGTTCCTAAAAAATTAATAGCAGAATTAGTACCGGTATTACCTATCAATGACCAAAAATCTCCATTTAATGCCGTTGCAGGACGCTCAATAATATTTCCCGCTGCATCTACTGCTAAATATTGAGTTGGCGTACCTGTTATTGCTCCACCCCCATAATTACCAAATTGTATTTGACCATTTGCACCTTCTAGTTTAAAACCATTTACATCTGTATCTGACTCTATTCTGAAATCAAAAGGTGTACTTTGTTCATTAAATACTATTTCTCCATCTCCATGTAAATGATGTTGTATTTCTCCATTACGCATAATGTCAAAAACACCATCATCCCCTCCTGTTCCCTGATCTAGAACTCTAGCTAACACCGTTCCTGAATCGCTATTATTATCCCTAAAATAAACATCTCCTCCAAAAAAGCTTGAACCAGTATCTCTTACTTGAAAATGATTAACCCCATTATCTTGTATATTAAAATCTCCTGATCCATTTAAATTAAACACCATTTGTCTTGTTCCATGCGTAATTGTTGTATTTTCAACCAATGCACCGCCTAATTTATTAGTACCACTACCGCCGTCATAATGTAATCCATTTTCAACAGGTATACCTCCTCCTAAACGAACCCAATCCGTACCATCATTATAATAAAAACCCGGAGTAACATCACCAGCTGTTGCAGTATTATACACTGTCATTCCGGCAACATCTGCTGTTAACGGCGCTGGACTTGTTGTAGCAGTTAGCGCTAACCTTGGCAACAATAAACCAGCTGTTGTACTAGTAACATCTAAAATAGCATCTGCATTTGGTGTGGTTGCACCAATACCTACTTGCGAAAAACTAGTTTGAAAACATAGTGCTACAGATACTGCCAACACTAATTGTGAGAGTGATATATTCATTTTTTGGGGTATTTATTAAGTTAATATTTTTTTGGTATTTCAAACATAATCATAATACCAAATACTACCTAATATACCCGATAGAATACTAATATTTCCGACAAACAACATTTTCATTAAGTATTTACCACAAAAACAACAATAACCATGAGATATTAGTATTTAGTGAATTTTGTTTTAATATGAGAAAAATCAGTTAGTTTATTTCTTAAATTCTTTATTTTTGCAGAAAACAACAATATTTTGAATCAACAAATAGATTTACAAAAATTTGGTATTAACAACAGTTCTTATCAACTCTTTATTAAAAGAGATGATTTATTAGGTCATGGTATTTCTGGAAATAAACTACGTAAGCTAAAATACAATATTTTAGAAGCGCAACAATTAAAACATCAAACATTACTTACATTTGGAGGCGCATATTCCAACCATATTTTAGCTGCTTCCTTTATAAAAAAGAAACACAACCTGAATATCATTGGCGTTATTAGAGGTGAAGAGCTAATTGATAAAATTGATAGTAATCCCACTTTAAAAGCGGCACAAGAAAACGGAATGCAATTTTATTTTATATCCAGAGAAGCCTATCGTAACAAAACAGATGTATCTTTCATTAATATCCTAAAAGAAACTTTTGGCAACTTTTATTTAATACCTGAAGGAGGTACCAACCCTCTTGCTATAAAAGGTTGTGAAGAAATTTTAACAGACACCGACTTTAATTTTAACTATATCACATGCGCTGTAGGCACAGGTGGTACCATTTCAGGAATTATTAATTCTTCTAAAAAAAATCAACAAATCATTGGGTTTTCAGCACTAAAAGGTGATTTTTTAACCGCTGATGTTGCTAATATGACTTCAAAACAAAATTGGACCATAAATACCGATTATCATTTTGGCGGTTATGCTAAAATAAATGAAGAACTCATTCATTTTATGAATGAGTTTAAAAATAAAACCAACATTCAATTAGATAGTATTTATAACGGAAAAATGTTATTTGGACTTATTGATTTGTTAAAAAAAGGACATTTTAAAAAAAATACAAGTATTTTAGCCATTCATACAGGTGGATTACAATCTATTGAAGGTATGAATCAGTTATTAAAAAAGAAAAAATTACCGCTTATTCACTATTAATATGAAAAAAAATATTCTTCTTATTGCTACTGCTATTCTAATTTTTAGCTGCGGATCAAGTCGTGTCATCACTTCAAAAAAAGAACATAAAGGATATCATCCTAAAACAACAACGGAAAATGAAGTTGTGGCTCAAGACAACAATACCTCTGAAACTACACAACCTCAAGTAAACTCAATACCCAAAACCATTACCAATAAGGTTGAAAAATATATTTATCAATATAAAAATATTGCACAGTATGAAATGCAACAACATGGTGTACCTGCTAGTATTACCTTAGCACAAGGTATTTTAGAATCAGGTGCTGGAGAAGGTGATTTAACGCAACGTGCCAATAATCATTTTGGTATTAAATGCCACAATTGGAAAGGAGAAAAAGTATACCATGATGATGACAAAAAAGGTGAATGTTTTAGAAAATATAACAATCCCGCTGATTCCTTTAAAGATCATTCCTTATTTTTATCAGGACGAAATAGGTACACTTCTTTATTTCAACTAAATCCTAAAAACTATAAAGGTTGGGCAAAAGGACTACGCAAAGCAGGTTATGCTACGGACCCTAAATATCCTGCAAAATTAATCCGCTTAATTGAGCGTTATCAACTGTATCAATATGATGATTTAACAGCAACTCAAACACAGTCCACAACAGCATCCGTAGTAAAAACCTATACCGTTCAACAAGGAGATTCGTTATACCATATTGCTAAAAAATTTAATATTTCAATAGAAAAAATAAAACAAATCAATCATTTAACCGATAATAATATCAACATCGGTCAACATTTAAAATTACAATAATGAGTATTTACAAAAGAAGTAGCCTACTTTTTCATGAAGCCACACAATACATTCCTGGAGGAGTCAACTCACCCGTTAGAGCATTCAAATCGGTAGGCGGAGATCCTATTTTTATAAAAAAAGCAAAAGACGCTTATTTATATGATGAAGATGGAAACACATTAATTGATTACATCAACTCATGGGGCCCTATGATTTTAGGTCATGCCAACCCTAAAGTAATTGAGGCTATTATTGAAAAAACAAAACTCGGAACCTCTTTTGGCACACCTACTGAAATAGAAACTGAAATTGCTAAATTAGCGGTTTCTATGGTTCCTAATATTGATAAAATTCGCTTTGTAAATTCAGGAACTGAAGCTTGCATGAGTGCCGTACGTTTAGCAAGAGGATTTACGGGAAAAGATAAAATGATAAAATTTTCAGGGTGTTACCACGGTCATTCGGACTCTTTTTTAATACAAGCAGGTAGTGGCGCCATTACTTTTGGAAGTCCAAACAGCCCTGGAGTAACTAAAGGAACAGCTCAAGATACCTTGTTAGCAACGTATAACAACATTGAAAGTGTACAACAATTAATTGACGCTAATAAAAACGAAATTGCGTGTATTATTATAGAACCTGTTGCAGGAAACATGGGATGTATCCCTCCAAAAAAAGATTTTTTACAAGATTTACGTAAAATTTGTGACACCAATAATATTTTATTAGTTTTTGATGAAGTGATGACAGGGTTTCGCTTAGCAAAAGGTGGCGCACAGGAGTTATTTGGCATTGTTGCGGATATTGTTTGTTTTGGCAAAGTTATTGGTGGTGGCTTACCAGTAGGTGCTTTTGCCGCACGTAATGAAATCATGAATTATTTAGCACCACTAGGACCCGTTTATCAAGCAGGTACTTTATCAGGTAATCCATTAGCAATGGCTGCGGGTTTAGCGATGTTACAACAATTAAATGATGGCACTGTTTACACCAGCCTATTAGCCAAAACTAATTATTTACATCAAGGTTTAGAAAAAACATTAATAACTGCAAACATTGATTTTAAAATTAATCAAGTAGGTTCTATGATATCATTACATTTTACAAAAGATGAAGTTGTTGACTTTACTTCTGCAGGAAAAGGAGACAACCCACAGTTTAAAAAATTCTTTCATGGCATGCTAGATCGTGGAATTTATATTGCACCAAGTGCCTATGAAACTTGGTTTTTATGTGATGCATTAACGTATACCGACTTAGATAAAACCATTAGTGCTTGTGCTGCAACTGTAGCTTCATTTTAACCATAAACTTTATAATTTACGCATAAAAAAAGCACCCAGATTGGGTGCTTTTTTTTTATTTATTGGAATTTTTATTAAAGCGTTAATGCTTCTTTAGCACAACATGGTTTTGTACAATCTTTTTTACAAGATTTTGCAGCTCCTTTTTTTGCTGAACATTTCGCTTTATTTGCTGCGCATTTAACTTTACACGCTGCTTTTTTAACTGCACACTTTGCACATTTTGCATCTTTACAATCAGGGCTACATTTAACGTCACATTTTTTAACATCACAAGATTTTTTACTTGAACAAGACTTCTTGCCATCTTTAGCACAACATGGTTTTGTACATCCTGGTTTACATGACTTCACAAAATCAATTTTATATTGATCTCCGTTTGAAGCTACTTTAGCAGCTAATAAATCCGTAGTTACTTTATCAACATCATAAGATACTGTTGCTGTTTTTGTTTCAAAATTCACTTTAGCAGAAGATACTCCTTCCATTTTAGATAAACTTTTTTCAATTTTAGCAGCACAACCAATTTGACAAGTCATCCCATCAATTTTAAATGTTGAAGTTGCTAAATTAGCAGCATCTACATTTACTTTTTCTACAACTTTTTCTACAGTATCAACTACTACAGTTTCGGCATCTTTTACTTCATTTTTGCAAGACACAGTAGCTATCAATGCAAAAGCAATAGCCATTAATTTTAATGTTTTCATTTTGTTATTTTTAGATTAGTAAACACAAATATACTAAAAACCACAAATAATTGATGTAAAATATCCATTTTTGCAACATGGAAAACAAGAATACCAAATGGTTTTACTTAATTATACTCTCTTTTATTTGGGGAAGCTCCTTTATTTTAATTAAAAAAGGGTTAATTGGTTTAACCGCCTATCAATTAGGATCACTACGTATTATATTTACTGCATTATTTTTGTTTATTATTGGTTTTAAATCGGTAAAACACATTCAAAAAGAACATTACAAACCTATTATTATTTCAGCATTTTTAGGTAGTTTCATACCTGTATATTGTTTTGCTTTAGCCGAAACAGAAATTGACAGCGCCATTGCCTCTATTTTAAATTCATTAACACCACTAAATACTTTAATTATTGGTTACTTTTTATTTAAAATGATTTTTACAAAAAAACAAATGCTAGGTATTATCATTGGGCTATTAGGCACATTACTACTTATTGTAAGTGGCGCTAACCTAAATCCGGAACAAAACTATTGGTTTAGTATTTTTGTAATTATAGCTTCTATTTGTTACGCTTTTAATGTAAATATTATTAAAACACAATTAAAAACCCTAAGTCCAATAAGTATAGCGGTTGGTAATTTTATTGTTATTTTTATTCCTGCTTTATTGGTTTTAAGCTGTACCAATTTCTTTTCTTCAGAAATATTATTAGCACCAAAAACAAAAACAGCGTTAGGGTATGTTGCCATATTATCTATTTTCGGAACAGGTATTGCTAAAATAATGTTCAATAAATTGGTTCATATTTCCACCCCTATTTTTGCTTCATCAGTAACCTACACCATACCAATTATTGCTTTATTTTGGGGTGTTTTAGATGGTGAAAAAATGAATTTTACACAAATTATAGCCGCTGTAATTATTTTAATTGGTGTATTTTTAGCCAACAGAAAAACGTAAACAATCTCAAAAAAAACACCAAAATACATTTAAAGGCTAAAAAAATCGTTTCTAAGCAAGCATCAGAACTTTTAAATCTCGATTATCGAGTAAAAAACTATTAAATATTTTTATAACTCATACATCGGGTTAACTTTGTGGGTCATTCATTAATGAATAGCACTATGAGTAAAAAAAGATTACGTCAAGAAGCACTTATATATCACGCAAAACCAGTACCTGGTAAAATAAAAGTAGTACCTACAAAAAATTACGCTACCCAGCGTGATTTAGCATTAGCCTATTCACCAGGGGTTGCAGCACCTTGTTTAGAAATAGAAAAAGACCCTAAAAACGCATATAGATACACTGCTAAAGGAAACTTGGTAGCTGTAATATCTAACGGTACTGCCGTTTTAGGATTAGGAAACATAGGACCGCTTGCTTCAAAACCTGTTATGGAAGGTAAGGGATTACTCTTTAAAATATTTGCAGATATTGATGTATTTGATATTGAAGTAGACACTACAGATATTGATAGCTTTATAGAAACTGTAAAAAACATAGCCCCAACTTTTGGAGGTATAAATTTAGAAGACATCAAGGCTCCTGAAGCTTTTGAAATAGAAAGACGCTTAAAAGAGGAATTGGACATTCCTGTAATGCATGATGACCAACATGGTACGGCAATCATATCTGCAGCAGCTTTAATCAATGCGTTAGAAATTGTAGGTAAAAAAATTGGAGAAGTAAACATTGTTGTTTCTGGAGCAGGAGCTGCAGCCATTTCATGCACACGGTTATATAAATCTTTTGGCGCAAGTACTAAAAACATTGTTATGTGTGACAGTAAAGGTGTAATTAGAAGCGATAGAGAAAACTTAATTGGGCATAAATTAGAGTTTGCAACAGACAGAGATTTACATAATTTAACAGATGCCATGAAAAATGCTGATGTATTTATTGGGTTATCTAAAGCAGACGTGGTAACTCCAAAAATGCTACAAATAATGGCAAAAGATCCTGTTGTTTTTGCTATGGCAAACCCAAATCCTGAAATTGCTTATAAATTAGCCATTGATACCCGTGATGATATTATTATGGCAACAGGAAGAAGTGATCACCCTAACCAAGTAAATAATGTTTTAGGATTTCCATTTATTTTTAGAGGCGCACTTGATGTTAGAGCAACCTCTATCAACGAAGAAATGAAAAAAGCTGCCGTTTTAGCATTGGCAGCACTAGCAAAAGAACCTGTTCCAGAACAAGTAAATATTGCTTATGGCAAAACCAAACTAATTTTTGGGAGAGATTATATTATCCCAAAACCATTTGACCCTCGTTTAATTTCTGAAATTCCTCCTGCAATTGCAAAAGCCGCAATGGAATCTGGAGTAGCAACGGAACCTATTGAAGACTGGGATAAATATAAAGAAGAGTTACAGCTTCGTTTAGGTGCTGATAATAAAATGGTACGTTTAATACACCGTAGAGCCAAATCAGAGCCAAAACGTATTGTTTTTGCAGAAGCTGATCATTTAGATGTATTAAAAGCTGCACAAATAGTACATGATGAAGGTATTGGAATCCCAATTTTATTAGGAAATAAAGATGTTATTTTAGAACTCAAAAAAGAAATTGACTTTGATGATGAAGTAACTATTATTGACCCTAAATCTCCTGAAGAAAAAGAACGTAAAACCCGTTACGCAAAAAAATACTGGGAAAAATCACAACGCAAAGGAAAAACTTTTCATGAAGCAAAAAGTTGGATGCGTGAGCGTAATTATTTTGCTGCAATGATGGTGAATGAAAAAGATGCGGATGCACTAATTACAGGATATAGTAGAAGTTATCCAACAGTTGTAAAACCCATGTTAGAATTGGTTGGGATGGCAAAAGGTGTTACCCGTATTGCTGCAACTAACTTAATGATGACCGAAAGAGGGCCTATGTTTTTAGCAGATACCTCTATTAATATTAACCCTAATGAAAGAGAATTAGCGCGTATTGCAAAAATGACCGCTCGTATGGTAAAATTATTTGGTATGGAACCCGTAATTGCAATGATTTCCTATTCAAATTTCGGGTCTTCATTACATGAAGATGCTCAAAAAGTATCAAAAGCAGTAGCCTATATGCACAAATATTATCCTGATATTATTGTTGATGGAGAGGTGCAAACTGATTTTGCCTTAAATTCAGAAATGTTAACCAAATCGTTTCCGTTTTCTAAATTAGCAGGTAAAAAAGTAAACACGTTAGTTTTCCCTAATTTATCTGCAGCAAATATTGCTTATAAAATGCTAAAAGAACTAAACAACACTCAATCTATTGGGCCAATTTTAATGGGCATGAATAAACCCGTACACGTTTTACAATTAGGTGCTAGTGTTGATGAAATGGTAAATATGGCTGCCGTTGCAGTAGTAGATGCACAACAAAAATTAAATGCCGAAATAGAAAAATAACATTCTCAAATACTTTATTTAAAAAAGTGTATTTTTGAAGATTAAAACTGTTTACATATAATGATTGCTCAAATACAAGGTAAATTAATAGAAAAAAACCCTACTAACGTAGTTATTGACTGCAATGGTGTTGGGTACAACATTCATATATCTCTACATACATTTTCTTTATTACCAGAAAAAGAGTTCCTAAAACTGTACACACATTTACATATTAAAGAAGACGCACATACTTTATATGGATTTATAGAAAAATCTGAACGAGAAATCTTCAAACTTTTAATATCGGTATCTGGTATCGGAACCAGTATTGCACGTACAATGCTTTCTTCCTTAACACCAAAACAAATTATACAAGCGTTAGCTGTTGGGGATGTTGCTACCATACAATCCGTAAAAGGAATTGGTGCAAAAACTGCACAACGTGCCATTTTAGATTTAAAAGATAAAGTGTTAAAGTTATATGATATTGACGAAGTTTCAGGTCATACAAACAATAGAAGTAAAGAAGAAGCGTTATCTGCTTTAGAAGTTTTAGGTTACAACCGTAAACAAGCAGAAAAAGCTTGTAATAATGTGCTTAAAAACACCCCAGATGCCAACGTAGAAACAATTATTAAATTAGCATTACAAAGTCTGTGATTACACATAACAACATAAAAAGCAATTTATTTGCTAACGGAATATTTATTTTATTACTATTGGCTACTTCAGCAATTTTTGCTCAAGACCCTGTAATTCAAGACTCCATACAACCACAAACGGGTTATAATTTAGGAGAGTTAAACATGCCTAACCCTAATAGTATTACTTCAAAATATATTTATGACCCTTTTACGGATCGATATATTTACACCGAATCTATTGGTGATTTTAACCTTGATTATCCTATTATTTTAACTCCTGCCGAATATGAAAAGATAGTATTGCAAGAAAACATGAAGCAATACTACAAAACTAAATTAGACGCTATTGCAGGTAAAAAAGAAGGTAGTAAAGAAGCGCGAAAAAATTTATTACCAGAGTTTTATATCAAATCAGGGCTTTTTGAATCTATTTTTGGAGGTAACACCATTGAGGTAATCCCACAAGGATCAATAGAAATGGATATTGGTTTCATTCATACCAAACAAGACAATCCTGCTATTTCACCAAAAAACAGAAAGAATTTTACTTTTGATTTTGATCAACGCATTAGTTTAAGTTTATTAGGAAAAGTTGGTAAACGCTTGCAAATAAATGCCAATTATGATACCGAATCTACATTTGGTTTCCAAAACCAAATTAAGCTAGAATACAGTCCAACTGAAGATGATATCATTAAAAAAATAGAAGTTGGTAATGTAAGTATGCCATTAAACAGCTCTTTAATTACAGGAGCACAAAGTTTATTTGGTGTAAAAACCGAACTACAATTTGGGAAAACTACGGTAACAGCAGTTTTTTCCGAACAAAAATCACAACGTAAAAGTGTAACTGCTCAAGGTGGTGGTACTTTAGAAGAATTTGAATTATTTGCTTTAGACTATGATGAAAACAGGCATTTCTTTTTAGCGCAATACTTTAGAAACAAATACAATAGCGCTTTACAAAATTACCCGTTCATCAACTCTAACATTCAAATTACACGTTTAGAGGTTTGGACAACCAACCGAAACAATACGGTAAATAACGTACGTAATATTGTAGCTATTCAAGATTTAGGAGAAACTGCAGTTACAGGATCTTCCGTTCCTGTTACGGCTTCCGCAAATGCATTTCCTGACAATAGTAATAATGGCTTTAACCCAGAAACTATTGGTTCAGGATCAATACTTACTAGCGCTATTAGAGATGTAGCAACCGTACAATCAGGTTTTGGAGCATTAAGTGCTACAGTGGCTGAAGGTTCTGATTATTCTAAATTAGAAAACGCACGTAAATTAAATCAAGGATCGGATTATAGCTTAAACACACAATTAGGATATATATCCTTAAATCAACGCCTAAACAATGATGAAGTTTTAGCCGTTGCTTTTCAATTTACCGTAAACGGACAAGTATATCAAGTAGGTGAATTTGCTACGGATGGTGTTGATGCTACAACTGTTGACAACACAAACCCCAACCCTATTGTTACCAATAACAACTTGGTACTTAAAATGATTAAAAGTAACTTGACCAATGTGAGTCAACCGGTTTGGGATTTAATGATGAAAAATGTATATCCGTTAAATGCGTATCAATTAACGCAAGACGGGTTTAAATTAGATATTTTATATACAGATCCTTCTCCCGTAAATTTTATTACCAGTACAGGAGATCCTTTACCTGCAAATGTAGAACAAACACCATTGTTACAAGTTTTTAATCTCGATAAATTAAATTCCAATAATGACCCACAACAAGGTGGTGATGGTTTTTTTGATTTTTACCCAGGGATAACGGTAAATACTCAAAACGGAAATATTTATTTTACCACCATTGAACCCTTTGGGAAAGATTTATTTGACAAATTAAGCTTAAACGCTACGGAAACCTATGATGATGGTATGGATTTAACGGATGCGGAGTTAGCCACCTACAACACCAATCAATTAAAATACGTTTATAAAAACTTATATGTATCTACCAAAACCGTAGCACAAGAAGATGCTGATAAAAATAAATTTCAATTAAAAGGACGTTATAAATCATCTGGAGGTAGTGGTATTTCTATTGGCGCATTTAATGTACCAAGAGGTTCGGTTACGGTTACCGCAGGAGGACGACAATTAGTAGAAGGTGTAGATTATACCGTAGATTACCAATTGGGTCAAGTACAAATTTTAGATGAAGGTTTAAAAGCATCTAATATACCTATTGATATTTCTGTTGAAAACAATGCTGTTTTTGGTCAACAATCCAAACGTTTTATGGGTGTAAATGTGGAACATAAATTTAATGATAAATTTATGTTATCAGGTACCATTTTAAACTTAAAAGAACGTCCGCTAACACAAAAAGCTGCGTACGGATATGAACCTATTAATAATACTATTTTAGGATTTAGCGGTAATTATTCTACTGAGCTACCGTTACTAACGCGTTTAGCTAATAAATTACCCAACATTGATACGGATGTTCCTTCAAATTTATCCGTAAGAGGTGAAGTAGCCTACTTATTACCAGGTTCCCCTAAACGAACACAATTAAACGGTGAAAGCACGAGTTATATTGATGATTTTGAAGCTTCACAAACCGCAATAAATGTAAAAACCCCACAATCATGGAAATTATCCAGTCCACCCCGTGATATTTTACTCAACACTACAGGCAACCCTATTTCTGCTGGACACAATCGTGCTAAATTAGCTTGGTATAATATTGATCCTATTTTTTATAGTAACAACAAACCTTCAGGTATTAGTAATGATGACATCTCAACGCTAAATACACGTAGAGTTTTTATCAATGAAATCAACAATCAAACCATTGCAACAGGACAAACAACTGTTTTAAGCACTTTAGATTTAGCTTATTATCCTGCTAACAGAGGACCATATAACAACAGGACTGATGTAGATTCACCAAACAATAACTGGGCAGGTATCACCCGCCAAATCACCACTACTGACTTTGAACAAGCCAATGTAGAATTTATTGAATTTTGGATGCAAGACCCGTATTATGATGATGCTACCATACCTTCTACTGGTGGTAAATTAACCATCAACTTGGGTAGTATTTCTGAAGATATTTTACCCGATGGTCGTAAATTATACGAAAATGGGTTACCTGCAGATGGTAGTATTCAAAATACGACTCCGAGTATTTGGGGTAAAGTACCTACCAATCAAGCTTTAATTTATGCGTTTGACACCACAGGACAGGAACGCATTAATCAAGATTTAGGACTGGATGGACTTAATGATATTAAAGAAGATGCTATCTACAACACCTACGGAGCTACTGAAGATCCTGCAGGAGATAATTACACCTATTATTTAAATAGAGATGGTAGCGTTTTAGATCGTTATTTAGATTATAACGGTACGCAAGGGAACTCACCTGAAAATGTATCTGACACCAATAGAGGATCTACTACACAACCTGATATTGAGGATATTAACCGTGACAACACTATGAATACCATTAATAGTTATTATCAATATGATGTTGATATTACTTCAGGGATGAATATTGGTGATGTAGGTGCCGAGTTTTTAAGAGATACCAAAACCGTAAACACAACCCTACCAAACGGAAACAACAAACAAGTACGTTGGTTGCAATTCCGTATTCCTTTAAAAGGAAGTCACGCTCAAGATATTGGTGGAATTAGTGATTTCAGATCCATCCGCTTCATGCGATTGTTTTTAAGTGAATTTACACAAAATACTGTATTGCGTTTTGGTACGTTTGATTTGGTTAGAGGAGATTGGAGAACCTATTCTCAAACCTTAGATTTAACCGATGTAAATGTAGACGATGATCCTACCGATTTTGAAACAGGAGCCGTAAACGTTTTAGAAAACATCAATTACGTATTACCTCCAGGTGTAGAACAAGAAGAATTATATAACAACAATACTGTAATTGCTCAAAACGAACAATCTTTATCACTTAGAGTAAAAGCTTTAGAACCACATGATGCGAGAGCGGTTTATAAAAACATTAATATAGATATGTTACAGTTTAAAAAACTGAAACTCTTTATACATGCCGAATCGTACTCCGCAGGGAACACGTTAGCAGATGATGATATGGTTGCATTTTTACGTATGGGTAGTGATTTAACAAATAATTACTATCAAATAGAAATACCTTTAAAAGTTTCTACTTTTAACAGTAATAATCCCGCTATTGTTTGGCCTACTGCCAATGAAATAGATTTACCTTTATCGGTTTTAAAAGCATTAAAAGGAAGTCAAATTAGTGCTTCAGGCATTGACCCAACACTAAAATATGTAAATGTTACTGAAGATGGGACTATTGTGGATGGTATTATAAATGAGTTTGACCCTATTACCACAAAATATCGTATTGCTATAAAAGGGAATCCTACTATTGGACGCATTAGAAACATAATGTTGGGTATTAAAAATCCATCCGCAACCACACCAATACACGGTGAAGTATGGTTTAATGAATTACGTTTAGCAGATATGGATAATAAAGGTGGTTGGGCAGCCTTAATGAGTGCCGATGCTAACATTGCCGATTTTGCAAATTTTTCAGCTACTGGAAAACGTAGCACTATTGGTTTCGGAACACTAGAACAAGGACCTAATGAACGCAGTAGAGATGACACCAAACAATATGATATTGTTACCAATTTAAACGTAGGGCAATTGTTGCCAAAAAAATGGGGACTTAATATTCCGTTTAATTACGCTATTGGCGAAGAAGTAGTCACTCCAAAATACGATCCTTTGTATCAAGATATTGAGTTGGAAACTATTATAGATCAAAACCCTAATGATGAAGATTTTTATAAAGAACGAGCTCAAGATTACACCAAACGTAAAAGTATCAATTTTATAGGCGTACGTAAAGAACGTACAGGTGAAGGTAAGGCTCGTTTTTATGACGTAGAAAACTTCACCTTCTCCTACTCTTACAACCAAGTAGACAGACATACTTATGAAATTGATAATTTCTTAGAGCAAGGGACCAGAACAGGTGTTACCTATGGGCATTCTTTTAAAGAAAACTCCATAGAACCGTTAAAAAAATTAAAGTTTTTAAACCGTAGTAAATATTATAAAATATTAAAAGATATTAATTTTAACTTGTTGCCTTCAAGTATTTCATTCAACACAAATTTCACACGTTTATACAACAAACAACGTTTTAGAAATGTTGATGATATTGCAGGAAACTTACCGTTACCAGACTTATACAAACGTAATTATATGTTTGACTGGCAATACAATGTGAGTCATAATTTAACCAAAAGTTTACAATTTAACTTTACAGCATCTCGTAATAATATTGTTAAAAATTATATTACTACAACAGGTATTATTGATAATGACAATACCATTTGGAATGATTTCTTTAACATTGGAGACCCTAACCGCCACTCGCAACAGTTTCAATTAAATTATGAATTACCACTAAGCAAGCTACCTCTCTTTAAATTTGTAAAAGCAAACTATGCGTATACAGGAGATTTTCAATGGCAAAAAGGATCTGATATATTATCCAATGTTGCAGAAACGGACGAATTTAACAACCCAACAGGTAGGACTTTTGACATCGGTAACTCTATACAAAATGCACAAACACATAATATTAATACTTCTTTTAACATGAAGCGTTTGTATAAATATGCAGGCTTAGAGAAAAAGAATTTCAAAAAAACATTTGCCTCTAAATTAAGGAATAAAAAAGCACGTAAAACAAAAAAAGTAAAACGTTTAAAAGCAAAAGATTCTTTATCAGACAGTAAACAACTAAAAGTAGATTTAAAACTAAAAGAGTTAGACACACAATTAACCGAAATAAAAGTAAAAAGCAGAACCAAACCAAAAGCGAATTTTAGCAATAAAATGTTCAATTTTGGAGTAGGCTTACTAACATCTATTAAAAAAGTACAAGTAACGTACAACCAAAACAAAGGTAGTTACATACCAGGTTATGTAAATGACGTGGGTACTATAGGTACATTAAAACCATCTTTAGGTTACACTTTTGGAACACAAGATGATGCATTGCGTTATGAAGCTGCTAAAAAAGGATGGCTAACCTTATACCCAAGTTTTAATGAGCAATACTCAAACAATAAAACAAGAACCTTAAATATTAATGCCAACCTAGAACCTATTAAAGATTTAAAAATTGACTTAATAGCCAATAGAACCTATCAAGACACCTATACGGAGAACTATAGAATTGATGGAGCCGATGTAAACGGATTAAATGGTGATTATGTACCACTTACACCAAACACATCAGGTAATTTTGCTATTTCAACGGTATTGATAAAAACGGCATTTCAAAAAAGTGACGAAACACAATCGGAAGTATTTGAAACCTTTAAAAGTAACCGTAAAGAAATTGCATTCCGTTTAGCAGAACAAGCTGGTATTGATGTAAATAACATTGCTAATTTAGATGCGGAAGGGTACCCTATTGGTTACGGAAAAACCAGTCAGCAAGTTTTATTACCTTCATTTTTAGCCGCTTATTCTGGGCAAGATGCAAGTAAAGCCAAAACAGGTGTTTTTAGAGATATTCCTATCCCAAACTGGTCAATGAAATACAACGGCTTCATGAAAAATGATTGGTTTAAAAAACGGTTTAAGCGTTTTTCATTATCACACGCTTACAAATCAGACTATACGGTAAATCAATTTCGCACAAACTTAGAGTTACAAGCCAACCCAAGTAACAACATTGACCAAGCAGGAAATATTAAAAGTGAAACCATTTTATCAAACGTAAACTTAACAGAGCAATTTAGTCCGTTAATAAAAATAGATTTTGAAATGAAAAATTCTATTAAAATCGGATTAAAAATGGATAAAGATAGAGCCATGTCTTTAAGTTTTGATAACGGATTAATGACCGAAATTAGAGGTAATCAATATACTGTACAATTAGGATATCGTGTAAAAGACGTAAGTTTTAAAACCAAATTAGCAAAAGGTAAAAAAGTAACAGGTGATTTAAACTTAAAAGCAGATGTTTCCTTACGAAACAATAAAACCATTGTGCGTTACCTTGATTTAGAAAACAATCAAATAACAGCAGGTCAAAAACTGTGGAGCGGATCCTTTAAAGCAGATTATGCCATGAGTAAAAACTTTACCGCATTATTTTACTTTGATTATACCTTTTCAGACGCTGTAATATCAACTTCTTTTCCGCAAACAACTATGCGAGGAGGATTTACTTTACGATATAATTTTGGTAATTAAACAAACTTACTATCTTTACAAAAAATTAAAACTTATAAATACAATATAATGAATTTTCCAGAAGAATTAAAATACACAAAAGATCACGAATGGATTAAAATAGATGGTGATATAATTACCATTGGTATTACTGCATTTGCTGCAAAAGAATTAGGTGATATTGTTTATGTAGATGTAGACACTCTAGATGAAACTTTAGAACAAGATGAAGTTTTTGGTACCGTAGAAGCTGTAAAAACAGTATCTGATTTATTTATTCCTGTTACTGGAGAAGTAATTGAATTTAATGAAGAATTAGAAGACGAACCTGAAAAAATAAATACAGATCCTTATGGTGATGGATGGATGGTTAAAATTAAAGTGTCTGATGCTTCTCAATTAGAGGAATTATTATCTGCTGATGCTTACAAAGTATTAATTGGTGCTTAATAAAAAACAATGGTTGGGTGTAGCATTATCCTACACCCTACTTCTTTTTGTTGCTTGTTTAGCAACTGTAAAAGTTACTATTGCTCAAAGCTTTGAGCATAAAGACAAAATAGTGCATATTGGCATCTATATTGTTTACACCCTAGTTTGGTTTATTTATTTTAACTTTAATCAAAAAAAAGCAAACTATAAAAAAGTAGTTTTATTTGCTTTTGCTACAGGTGTATTGATTGAATTATTGCAAGGTGCTTTTACTCAAAACCGCTCTGCAGATGTGCTTGATGTAGTTGCAAACAGTATTGGTATTGCAATAGCAGCTACACTCCTAAAATATTTTTACGCTAAAGTGCAAAAAAATAAATCTTCCTGATTTATTTCTTATCCTTAAAACTCACTAAAGCATCTTTATCATAACTTACAAACATATTAATCCATATACTACGCGCTAAACGTGCCATAAAAGGCATTAAACCAATCATGGTAACGCTAATAATCCCAAATGTTTGCCATACTGTTGGGGTGAAAAATAAGTTAGCCAATACAAAAGCTGTTACTGAAAAAGCAATACCCAATCCATAGCTCACGTACATAGCACCATCAAAAAAACCAGGTTCTATATGGTATTTTTGCCCACAACTTGTACAACTTTTATTCATTTTTAAGGTACTTGACAACTTATAACAGTTTTTTTCAAGGTACATATAATCCTCATGGCACTTCGGACATTTACCAAAGAGCATACTGTATAAAATATTTCCTTTTTTTAGCATTTATTTATTGTATTTTTGCGCAAATTAATAATCGCAAAAGTAGTTTTTTTAAAAGACCTACTTCGTAACAATTGTAACAAACATGCTTAATATACATAATTTATCCGTCTCTTTTCAAGGAGAAGACTTATTTAAAGAAATCACTTTTCGTCTAGGCGCAGGTAATCGTGCAGGTTTAATTGGTAAAAATGGAGCAGGAAAATCTACTTTACTAAAAATAATTTCTGGAGATCAAGAACATGATAGTGGCCAAATTGCATTAGGCAAAGAGGTACGCATTGGTTTTTTACGTCAAGATATTGATTTTGTAGAAGGTAGGACGGTTTTAGATGAATCTTACCAAGCATTTGAACTCATTAAAAAAATAGAGTTTCAAATGGAAGAACTCAATAGAGCGTTAACCGAAAGAACCGATTATGAAAGTGACGAATATACTCAAATAATAGAAGACGTTACCGAACTACAACATCAATATGAAATACATGGCGGCTACAACTACAAAGGCGAAACTGAACGTATTTTACAAGGTTTAGGGTTTCAACGTGAAGATTTTGATAAACTTACCGAAACCTTTTCTGGAGGTTGGCGTATGCGTATTGAATTGGCTAAATTATTATTACAAAAAAATGAAGTATTACTGTTAGATGAGCCTACCAATCACTTAGATATTGAATCGATAATTTGGCTGGAAACCTTCTTAAAAAGTTATGCCGGAGCGGTTGTAATTGTATCGCATGATAAAATGTTTTTAGACAATGTCACCAATAGAACCATAGAAATATCATTAGGCAGAATTTACGATTACCCAAAACCCTATTCACAATATTTAGTGTTACGTGAAGAAATAAGAACACAACAATTAGCCGCTCAAAAAAACCAAGCTAAACAAATTGAGCAAACGGAAAAATTAATTGAAAAATTTAGAGCAAAAGCTAGTAAATCATCCATGGCACAATCACTTATTAAAAAAGTAAGTAAAATTGAACGTATAGAGGTAGATGCGGAAGATAATAGTGTGATGACTTTAAAATTCCCTGTTTCCATACAACCAGGTAAAATTGTAGTTGAAGCCGAAAATTTAGGAAAAAGTTATGATGATAAATTGGTGTTACAAAATGTAGACTTGCTTATTGAAAGAGGAAGTAAAATTGCATTTGTGGGGCAAAACGGACAAGGAAAATCGACACTTGCTAAAATGATGGTAGGTGACATCCCGTTTACTGGTCATTTAAAAACGGGGCACAATGTACAAATAGGTTATTTTGCACAAAACCAAGCAGAATATTTAGACGGTAATAAAACCGTAGAAGATACTATGATTGATGCCGCAAATGAAAAAACACGTAGTAAAGTACGTGATATTTTAGGTTCTTTCCTATTTAGAGGCGAAGAGGTTGATAAAAAAGTAAAAGTACTATCTGGTGGAGAACGAAACCGTTTAGCGCTCGCAAAAATGCTATTACAGCCGTTAAATGTGTTGATTATGGATGAGCCAACCAATCACTTGGACATGAAATCAAAAAGTGTTTTAAAAGAAGCTTTGCAAAAATTTGAAGGCACTTTAATTTTGGTTTCTCATGATCGTGATTTTTTACAAGGGTTAACCAAAACGGTATACGA
>CAZSQD010000015.1:0-21863 GCA_964608925.1 uncultured Kordia sp. | reverse complement strand
CACCTGGTCAGCGTTTTAGAGTAGTAAATGGGTTTGACGCCATTACTACTGATAAGCCGGAAAAGTCATTATTGACACCGATAAAAAGAACGGGTGGTAGAAACAATCAAGGTAAAATGACCATTAGCCATAGAGGTGGAGGTCATAAAAGAAGGTATCGTATTATTGATTTCAAAAGAGATCGTAAAGATGAAGCTGCTGAAGTTTTATCAATACAGTATGATCCTAACAGAACTGCTTTTATTGCATTATTGCAATATGCAGATGGAGAAAAAAGGTATGTAATTGCTCAAAACGGTTTAACTGTTGGGCAAAAAATCGTTTCAGGAGACTCAGTTGCTCCAGAAGTTGGTAATGCAATGCCTTTAGGAGCAATACCGTTAGGTACAATTGTTTCTTGTATTGAGTTACGTCCTGGTCAAGGTGCTGTTATGGCGCGTTCTGCAGGTACATTTGCTCAGTTAATGGCAAGAGATGGTAAGTTTGCAACTATTAAATTGCCATCAGGTGAAACAAGATTAATCTTGGTAACTTGTTTAGCTACAATAGGTGCAATATCTAATTCAGATCATCAATTATTGGTTTCTGGTAAAGCAGGTAGATCAAGATGGTTAGGTAGAAGGCCAAGAGTAAGACCAGTAGTAATGAATCCTGTAGATCATCCAATGGGTGGTGGTGAAGGAAAATCATCTGGAGGTCATCCTCGTAACAAAAATGGAGTACCAGCTAAAGGGTATAGAACACGTTCTAAAACTAAAGCTAGTAATAAGTATATTGTAGAACGTAGAAATAAATAAATAAGATATGGCACGTTCATTAAAAAAAGGACCTTACATTCATCATAGTTTAGATAAAAAGGTACAAGCGAATATTGAGTCTGGAAAAAAGACAGTTATAAAAACTTGGTCAAGAGCTTCAATGATTTCACCAGATATGGTAGGTCAAACAATTGCAGTTCATAACGGTCGTCAATTTATTCCTGTATATGTAACTGAAAATATGGTAGGTCATAAATTAGGAGAATTTTCACTAACAAGAACCTTTAGAGGTCATGCTGGTGCAAAAAATAAAGGTAAAAGATAGAAGCTATGGGAGTTCGTAAAAGAGAAATGGCCGATAGAATTAAGGCTGAGAAAAAGCAAATGGCTTTTGCAAAGTTAAATAACTGCCCTACATCACCACGTAAAATGCGCTTAGTTGCGGATTTAGTTAGAGGTGAAAAGGTAGAGAGAGCACTTCAAATTTTGAAATTTAGCTCTAAAGAGGCATCACGTCGTTTAGAAACATTGTTATTGTCTGCAATTGCAAACTGGCAAGCTAAAAATGAAGATGCAGATTTAGAAGATGCAGACTTATTTGTAAAAGAGATTAGAGTTGATGGAGGTACGATGTTAAAAAGACTTCGTCCAGCACCTCAAGGTCGTGCACACAGAATTAGAAAAAGATCAAATCACGTAACATTAGTGTTGGGGTCAAATAATAATACACAAAGTTAAGATAGATATGGGACAAAAAACAAATCCAATCGGAAATCGCCTTGGTATAATCAGAGGATGGGAATCTAACTGGTACGGAGGTAATGACTATGGTGATAAACTTGCTGAAGATGATAAGATTCGTAAGTATATTCACGCACGTTTATCTAAAGCTAGTGTTTCAAGAGTAATTATTGAAAGAACTCTTAAACTTGTAACCGTTACTATCACTACTGCAAGACCTGGTATTATTATTGGGAAAGGTGGTCAAGAGGTAGACAAGTTGAAGGAAGAGCTTAAGAAAATTACAGGCAAAGAAGTACAAATAAATATCTTCGAAATTAAACGTCCTGAGCTTGATGCATTTTTAGTAGGTAGCAGTATTGCTCGTCAAATTGAAAATAGAATTTCATATAGACGTGCAATTAAAATGGCTATTTCTGCGGCAATAAGAATGAATGCAGAAGGTATTAAGATTCAAATTTCTGGTCGTTTGAATGGAGCTGAAATGGCACGTTCAGAAGGGTATAAAGAAGGTCGTATTCCTTTGTCAACATTCAGAGCTGATATTGATTATGCACTTGTAGAAGCTAACACTACTTATGGTAAGTTAGGTGTAAAAGTGTGGATTATGAAAGGTGAAGTTTATGGTAAAAGAGATCTTTCTCCGTTAGTTGGTTTATCCAAAAAACAAAGTGGGAAAGGCGCTGGACGTGATGGGAATAGATCTCGTCGTAGAAAGTAATTAAAAAGACAAAGACAAAAAGATGTTACAGCCAAAAAGAACAAAATATCGTAAAGTCCAAAAAGGACGTATGAAAGGTAATGCCGGTAGAGGTCATATGCTTTCAAACGGGTCTTTTGGTATTAAATCGTTAGATTCTAATTTTTTAACAGCACGTCAAATAGAAGCTGCACGTATTGCTGCTACTCGTCACATGAAGAGAGAAGGTCAGTTATGGATTAAAATATTTCCAGACAAGCCTATTACAAAGAAACCTCTTGAAGTACGTATGGGTAAAGGTAAAGGTTCAGTAGAATATTATGCAGCTGTTGTAAAAGCAGGAAGAGTATTATTTGAAGTTGGTGGAGTGCCGTTAAACATTGCAAAAGAAGCATTACGTTTAGCAGCTCAAAAACTTCCAGTAAAAACTAAGTTTATTATAGCAAGAGATTACGAAGCGTAATTAAAATTTTAAAATGATCATGAAACAATCAGATATAAAAGCACTATCTACGGCAGATTTACAAGAAAAAGCTGCTGAGTTTAGAAAAAGTTATAATGACTTAAAAATGTCACACGCTATCCAACCTTTGGATAATCCGTTACAATTGCGTGCGGCAAGAAGAACTGTAGCTAGATTTGCAACAGAGCTAACTAAAAGAGAATTATCATAATTCTGCGGAAAGATGGAAAAAAGAAATTTAAGAAAAGAAAGAATAGGAGTTGTTACAAGTAACAAAATGATGAAATCAATTGTGGTTTCTGAAGTGAAACGAGTAAAACACCCTATGTACGGAAAATTCGTGTTGAAAACAAAAAAATATGTTGCACACGATGAAGAGAACAACTGTAATATTGGAGATACTGTAAAGATCATGGAAACAAGACCTATGAGTAAATCTAAATGTTGGAGATTAGTAGAAATAATTGAAAGAGCGAAATAATGTTACAACAAGAATCAAGACTAAGAGTAGCCGATAATACTGGAGCAAAGGAAGTGTTAACTATCCGCGTTTTAGGAGGTACTAAAAGAAGATATGCTTCTGTAGGAGACAAAATCGTTGTTACAATTAAAGACGTAACTCCTAACGGTAGTGTAAAAAAAGGACAAGTTTCTACAGCAGTAGTAATTAGAACCAAAAAAGAAATAAGAAGACCAGATGGTTCTTATATCCGTTTTGATGACAATGCATGTGTTTTATTGAACCCAACGGGTGAAATGAGAGGAACTCGTGTTTTTGGACCTGCTGCAAGAGAACTTCGTGATAAAGGTTTTATGAAGATTGTATCATTGGCACCAGAGGTGCTTTAATACACATTTATTAAGATGACAAAGTTAAAAGTAAAAAATGGAGATAAAGTAAGAGTAATTGCAGGTGACCATAAAGGTTCTGAAGGTACAATTACAAAAATTCTTCGCGAAAAGAACAAAGCGATTGTAGAAGGTGTTAACATGGTTAAGAAGCATGTGAAGCCTAATGCGCAGAATCCACAAGGAGGAATCGTAGAAAAAGAAGCGCCAATGCAAATTTCTAACTTATCTTTATTAACTGCTGATGGTAAAACTACCAGAGTAGGTTTTAGAGGAGAAGGGAAAAGTAAAGAGCGTTATTCTAAAAAATCAAATGAAGTAATTTAGTTATGGCTTATATTCCAAGATTAAAACAAGAGTACAAGGACCGTGTTGTTACTGCTCTTACAGAAGAATTTGGTTATAAAAATGTGATGCAAGTTCCAAAATTAGAGAAAATAGTAATTTCTCGTGGTGTTGGTGCAGCTGTGTCAGATAAAAAACAAATTGATTACGCTATTGATGAGTTAACAAAAATAACAGGTCAATTAGCAGTAGCTACATTATCTAAAAAAGATGTTGCATCTTTCAAATTACGTAAAGGAATGCCAATTGGTGTAAAAGTTACGTTAAGAGGAGAAAGAATGTACGAGTTTTTAGATCGTTTCGTTACCGCATCATTACCACGTGTACGTGATTTTAGAGGTATTAAAGCCACTGGATTTGATGGTAGAGGTAATTATAACTTAGGTATTACAGAGCAAATTATTTACCCAGAAATAAATATTGATAAAATCAATAAAATTTCAGGAATGGATATTACATTTGTAACTTCTGCAGATACTGATAAGGAAGCAAAATCATTATTAACAGAATTAGGTTTACCTTTTAAAAAGAATTAAGACATGGCAAAAGAATCAATGAAAGCCCGTGAGGTAAAAAGAGCAAAAACAGTTGCTAAATATGCTGCAAAAAGAAAAGCTTTAAAAGAAGCTGGAGATTATGAAGCATTACAAAAATTACCAAAAAATGCATCCCCTGTACGTATGCATAATAGATGTAAATTAACGGGTAGACCAAAAGGTTATATGCGTCAGTTCGGTATTTCTCGTGTTATGTTTAGAGAAATGGCAAACAAAGGGTTAATTCCTGGAGTAAGAAAAGCCAGCTGGTAATAAAAAGTTTATAAATTGGTTTCAGGTTCAATCCCGTATATACGGGATTGAATACCAAAACCGCAAAATTAAATATATGAATACAGATCCAATTTCGGATTATCTAACAAGAGTTAGAAATGCATTTAGAGCCAACCATAGAGTGGTTGAAATTCCTGCATCTAATCTAAAAAAAGAAATAACTAAAATTTTATTCGATCAAGGATATATTTTAAGTTATAAATTTGATGATTCATCAGTACAAGGAACTATTAAGATAGCCTTGAAATATGATGAATACAAACAATCAGTAATCAGAAAGATTCAAAGAGTATCTACACCAGGTTTACGTCAGTATGTTGGTTCAGGTGAAATACCAAGAATATTAAACGGTCTTGGTATCTCTATTATTTCTACATCTCACGGTGTCATGACGGGTAAACAAGCTCGTAAAGAAAACGTAGGTGGAGAAGTACTTTGTTTAGTTTACTAATTTTAACTACAAGAAGAAATGTCAAGAATAGGAAAAAATCCAGTTGTAATCACAGAAGGTGTTACAGTTGATGTAAAAGACGGAGTTGTAGTAGTAAAAGGTAAATTGGGTGAGTTAACTCAAGAAATCAAAGATATTACAGTAAAAGTAGAAGATGGTAAAGTTGTATTAGAACGCTCATCAGAATTAAAAGATCATAAAGCAAAACACGGTTTATATCGTGCATTAATTGCAAATATGATTGAAGGTGTTTCTAAAGGATATGCTAAAGAGCTAGAATTAGTTGGTGTAGGTTACAGAGCAAGTAATCAAGGTCAAAAATTAGAATTAGCTTTAGGTTTTTCTCACAACATAGTTATGAGTATTGCTCCTGAGGTTAAGATTGAAACAATATCTGATAAAGGAAAAAATCCAATCATAAAATTAACATCGTCTGACAAACAATTAGTAGGTCAAGTAGCGGCAAAAATTCGTTCATACCGTAAACCAGAGCCATATAAAGGTAAAGGGATTAAGTTTGTAGGAGAAGTGTTAAGAAGAAAAGCTGGTAAATCAGCTTAGTAATCATAGTTGAGAAACGAGTGGGGTGTAGACAATTTATTTTATGTTAAATTTTAAAAATGTGTACAACTTGCGAATTTCCATCTTACTATTAAGAATTATAAAAATTAACAAATGAAATTATCAAAAGACGCTAGAAGAGCGAGAATCCATAACAGAATCAGAAAAATAGTTTCTGGTACTTCTGAAAGACCAAGATTGGCAATTTTCAAAAGTAATAAAGAAATTTACGCTCAAGTAATTGACGATGTATCTGGTAAAACGATTGTTGCGGCTTCTTCAAGAGATAAAGAAATTAGTACTGAATCTTGCACTAAAAAAGATGCAGCTGCCTTAGTAGGTAAAGCAGTAGCAGAAAAAGCAGTTAAAGCTGGGGTAACTACCATATCTTTCGATAGAGGTGGTAACTTATATCACGGTAGAGTAAAATCATTAGCAGAAGGTGCTAGAGAAGGTGGACTAAAATTCTAAGAAATTATGTATCAGAAATACAAAAACGCAGAGTTAGTAAAACCAACAGGTTTAGATTTAAAAGATCGTTTGGTTGGTGTAAATCGTGTAACAAAAGTAACTAAAGGTGGTAGAGCATTCGGTTTTTCAGCAATTGTTGTTGTTGGAGATGAAAACGGAGTAGTAGGCCATGGTTTAGGAAAGTCAAAAGATGTAGCTAGTGCAATTGCAAAAGCTATTGAAGATGCTAAGAAAAACTTAGTACGTATTCCTTTATTAAAAGGTACGTTACCGCACGAACAAAAAGGTAAATTTGGTGGAGCAAGAGTAAACATCTTGCCTGCAGCTCCTGGTACAGGAGTAATTGCAGGTGGTGTTATGCGTCACGTTTTAGAGGCGGTAGGAGTACATGATGTACTTTCTAAATCTCAAGGATCATCAAACCCACATAATGTTGTAAAAGCAACATTTGATGCTTTATTACAATTAAGAGATGCTCGTTTTGTTGCAAAACAAAGAGGTATATCTTTAGAGAAATTATTTAAAGGATAAACAAGATGGCAAAAATTTTAGTAAGAAAAGATAGAAGTGCTATAGGAAGACCAGCAAGACAAAAAAAGGTTTTAGAATCTTTAGGTCTTAAAAAAATAGGTCAAGTGGTGGAACATGATGACACCCCTTCAATCCTTGGTATGGTAAATAAAATTAAACATTTAGTTTCTATTGTAGAAGCTTAATAAAAAACATTTAACAATGGATTTAAGTAATTTAAAACCCGCAGAAGGTTCAGTACGTGCTAATTGTAAAAGAATTGGTAGAGGGCAAGGATCTGGAAAAGGTGGTACCGCAACAAGAGGTCATAAAGGAGCAAAGTCAAGATCTGGTTATTCTAGAAAAATTGGATTTGAAGGTGGTCAAATGCCTTTACAAAGACGTGTACCTAAATTTGGTTTCACAAATATTAATCGTAAAGAGTTTTCAGGTGTAAACTTAGATACTTTACAAGGATTAGTAGATGCTGGAAAAATTACAGATACTGTAGATTTAGACGTTTTAATTGCTAATAGATTAGTAGGTAAAAACGATTTAGTAAAAATCTTAGGTAGAGGTGAATTAAAAGCAAAATTAACAATTTCAGTACATAAATTTACAGCAACAGCGAAAGCTGCAGTTGAAAATGCAGGTGGTGAAGCTGTAACTTTATAAGAAAATTTTCAATGAAGAAGATAATAGATTCAATTAAAGGTGTTTGGCAAATTGAAGAGTTAAAGAATAAAATTCTTTTAACTCTTGGTTTGTTGTTAGCCTATCGTTTTGGTGCACAAATTGTGTTACCAGGTATAGATGTAAGTCAATTAACTGGCTTAAGTAGTAAATTTGATGATGGTGGGTTTTTAGCATTAATTAACGCCTTTACAGGTGGTGCTTTATCTAAAGCATCAATATTTGCATTAGGTATAATGCCTTATATTTCTGCCTCTATTGTTGTTCAATTGATGACAATTGCAATTCCATATCTTCAAAAATTACAAAAAGAAGGTGCGAGTGGTCAAAAGAAAATCACGCAAATTACACGTTGGTTAACTATTGCTATTTGTACAGTACAGGCTCCATTTTATTTAGGTAGTTTAGGTACTTTAGGAGTTCCTGATAGTGCTTTTATTTTTGGTAAAGGTGGTATGTTCTGGGTGTCTTCAGTAATTATTTTAATATCAGGTTGTGTATTTGCAATGTGGTTAGGAGAAAAAATTACAGATAAAGGTATTGGTAACGGTATTTCACTATTAATTATGGTAGGTATTATTGCTAATATGCCAAGTTCTTTTGTGCAAGAAGTTGCTTCTCGTTTTTCAGGAGAAGCTGCAAATGGAGGTATGATGATGATTTTAATTGAAGCTATTGTATGGCTAATTATTATTATGTTATCTATTATGCTGGTGTTAGCAGTACGTCAAGTGCCGGTTCAATATGCAAGAAGATCATCTGTAGGCGGATATGAAGAAGGAGCGCGTCAATTTTTACCATTAAAATTGAATGCTTCAGGTGTAATGCCAATCATATTTGCACAAGCAATTATGTTTGTGCCTGCTTTATTAGGTAGTACTATTGGAGAAGGTGAAACGGCAAATTTTTTACAAACAGAATTTAGTAATATGTTTGGATTGTATTATAACTTGTTATTTGCATTCTTAATTATTGTGTTTACATATTTCTATACTGCAATTACAGTTCCAACCAATAAAATGGCGGACGATTTAAAACGTAGTAATGGTTTTGTTCCAGGTATTAAACCAGGTACGGAAACAGCAGATTATTTAGATAAAATTATGTCACAAATTACGTTACCAGGATCTATATTTTTAGCGTTAATTGCTATTTTCCCTGCTATTGTAGTTCAGTTAATGAACATACAACAAGGTTGGGCATTATTTTACGGAGGTACATCATTACTAATTTTAGTAGGTGTAGCAATGGATACTATGCAACAAATTAATGCTTATTTATTAAATCAACATTATGATGGTTTAATGGAAACTGGTAAAAACAGGAAAGCAGTAGCATAATTAAATACTGTTGATTATTGTTTTCGGTATGCAAATTGTAGTACAGAAAGTAATAATAATCAAGTAAAAAAAATAAAAATGGCAAAACAACCAGCAATTGAACAAGACGGAAGCATTATTGAAGCATTATCAAATGCAATGTTTCGTGTAGAGTTAGAAAACGGTCATGTTGTAACAGCACATATTTCAGGTAAAATGCGTATGCATTATATTAAATTATTACCAGGTGATAAGGTGAAGTTAGAAATGAGTCCGTATGACTTATCAAAAGCAAGAATTACATACAGATACTAAAAAGTTTAGTTAAAGTATAAATATTTCAAAACAATTACGTAATTTTGCACTTCGCAAAATTACAGTTGTGTGAGAAAATAAGTGTGAACTTATATAATATATAAATTTTGAACAGATGAAAGTAAGAGCATCAGTAAAAAAAAGAAGTGCAGAGTGCATAATCGTACGTCGTAAAGGAAGATTGTACGTTATTAATAAAAAGAATCCTAGATTTAAACAAAGACAAGGTTAAGTTATGGCAAGAATTGCAGGTGTTGATATCCCAAAGTATAAAAGGGGTGTAATCTCATTAACCTACATTTTCGGTGTAGGTGCTAGTAGAGCTAAAGAAGTTTTAGCAAAAGCAGGAGTTAGTGAAAATACGAAAGTACAAGATTGGACTGATGATGAAATCGGTAAAATACGTGAAGAGGTTGGGTCTTATACTATCGAAGGAGAGTTAAGAACTGAGGTTCAATTAAACATTAAACGTTTAATGGATATTGGTTGTAATAGAGGAATTCGTCATAGAATGAGTTTACCTTTAAGAGGTCAACGTACTAAAAACAACTCTAGAACAAGAAAAGGTAGAAGAAAAACCGTTGCTAACAAGAAAAAATAATAATTATGGCAAAGTCAACAAAAAGTACTAAAAAACGTAAAGTTGTAGTAGAGTCAGTAGGACAAGTGCATATAACTTCTTCTTTTAACAATATTATAGTTTCTTTAACAAACAAAAAAGGTGACGTAATATCTTGGTCTTCTGCAGGTAAAATGGGTTTTAGGGGTTCTAAAAAGAACACTCCTTATGCAGCTCAATTAGCAGCTGAAGATTGTGCAAAAGTAGCACATGAGGCAGGTTTAAGAAAAGTAAAAGCTTACGTGAAAGGTCCAGGTAATGGTAGAGAATCTGCTATTAGATCAATTCATAATGCAGGTATTGATGTTACAGAAATTATTGATGTAACACCAGCAGCTCATAATGGATGTAGACCTCCAAAACGTAGAAGAGTTTAATTTACAACAACTAAAACAACATCCTTTGATGTTGTTTTAGTTGTTTTTTATATTTATTAATAAGAAAGGAAATCAGATTGTCGAAGGATTATTTAGCCTTAATTCATAATCTCCTTTTTAAAACAACAAGTAATGGCAAGATATACAGGACCAAAAACTAAGATTTCTCGTAAATTTGGAGAATCAATTTTCGGAGATGATAAGTCTTTTGAAAAAAGAAATTACCCACCAGGACAACACGGTAACAACCGTAGAAGAGGTAAAAAATCAGAATACGCTATGCAATTAGCTGAAAAGCAAAAAGCAAAATATACTTACGGTATGTTAGAGCGTCAATTCCGTAACCTATTCAAAAAAGCATCAGCTGATAACGGTATTACAGGTGAGGTTTTATTACAATTATGTGAATCTAGATTAGATAACGTAGTTTTCCGTATGGGAGTTTCTCCTACGCGTAGTGGAGCACGTCAATTAGTATCTCACAGACATATTACTGTAAACGGTGGTATTGTTAATATTCCTTCATACCAGTTAAAAGCAGGTGATGTTGTAGGAATTAGAGAAAAATCTAAATCATTGTTAGCTATTGAAAGTTCATTAGCAAATAACAGTAATGTATTTGAGTGGATGACTTTTAATACAGCAACTAAAGAAGGGACTTTTGTATCTGTACCAGTACGTTTACAAATTCCAGAAAATATCAAAGAGCAGTTGATTGTAGAATTGTACTCTAAATAATAAATTAATCATATTGAGATTCAGCCAAAGGGTTTATTTGTATTTCTTCACACAAATAAACCGCGCAACTGAATAACAATTAAAAGCGAAGAAAAAATGGCAATATTAAATTTCCAAAAACCTGATAAGGTAATCATGATTGATTCTTCTGAATTCGAAGGAAAATTCGAATTTAGACCATTAGAACCAGGTTATGGTTTAACTGTAGGTAACGCATTACGTAGAGTTTTGTTATCTTCTTTAGAAGGTTTCGCAATTACATCAATACGCATAGAAGGAGTAGAGCATGAGTTTTCTACAATTTCTGGAGTAGTAGAAGATGTAACTGAAATTATTTTAAGTTTAAAACAAGTTCGTTTTAAACAACAAATAGAAGATACAGATCAAGAAACAGTTTCTATTTCTATCTCTGGTAAAGAGCAAATTACAGCAGGAGATTTTCAAAAACATATTTCAGGTTTCCAAGTTTTAAATTCAGATTTAGTAATCTGTAATTTAGATCCAAAAGTAACCGTTAATATGGAAATCACCATAGAAAAAGGAAGAGGATATGTTCCAGCAGAAGAAAATAAAAAAGCTTCAGCGCCAATGGGAACAATCTTTACAGATTCTATCTATACACCTATTAAAAATGTAAAGTATAGCATTGAAAACTATCGTGTAGAGCAAAAAACTGATTATGAAAAATTAGTTTTTGAAATCGAAACTGATGGTTCAATTCATCCAAAAGATGCATTAACAGATGCTGCACGTATATTAATTCACCACTTCATGTTATTCTCTGATGAGCGTATCACTTTAGAGGCGGATGAAATCGCACAAACAGAAACGTATGATGAGGAATCATTACATATGCGTCAATTGTTAAAAACTAAATTGATTGATATGGATCTTTCAGTAAGAGCATTAAATTGCTTAAAAGCTGCAGAGGTTGATACATTAGGAGATTTAGTGTCATTTAATAAAAATGACTTAATGAAGTTCCGTAACTTCGGTAAAAAATCTTTAACAGAGCTTGAAGAGCTTGTTATTTTTAAAAACCTAAACTTCGGTATGGATTTATCAAAATATAAATTAGATAAAGATTAATACATCATATTTTGCTCCTCAATAGTGAGTTGTAGCAAGATGGTGATTAAAAACAAAATGTCATGAGACACGGAAAAAAAGTAAATCATTTAGGTAGAAAAACAGCGCACAGAAAAGCGATGTTAGCAAATATGGCTTGTTCATTAATTGAACACAAACGTATTAATACTACAGTTGCAAAAGCAAAAGCTTTAAAACAATTTGTAGAGCCTTTAATAACCAAATCAAAATCAGATACTACGCATAACCGTCGTTTAGTTTTTGCTAAATTACGTCAAAAAGAAGCAGTAACTGAATTATTTAGAGATGTAGCCGCTAAAATTGGTGATCGTCCAGGTGGTTATACACGTATTATCAAATTAGGTAATCGTTTAGGAGATAATGCTGATATGGCAATGGTAGAATTAGTTGATTATAACGAAATCTATAACGCTGGTAAAGCGCCTGCTAAGAAAAATACTCGTAGAAGTAAATCTAAAAAGGCAGCTGTAGCTACTAAAGAAGAAGAATAAAAATGAATACTCATTTTTAAATACTACAAAAAAGGATAAACATTTAGTTTATCCTTTTTTTTTATATTATTTTTGCACAAAATCATTCAAATTTATGAAATATCAAACTCGTAGAAGAGCATTTTTATTGCTTGAAGATGGAACTCTTTTTCACGGTAAATCTGTAGGAAACCAAGAAGGGACATCCTTTGGGGAAGCATGTTTTAATACCGGAATGACCGGATACCAAGAAATTTTTACCGACCCTTCATATTACGGTCAGCTAATGGTGACTGCTAATGTGCATATTGGTAATTATGGAACTGCTAAAGAGGAAAACGAATCCGGTAGTGTAAAAATTGCAGGACTTATTTGTAAAAGCTTTAGTTATGAATACTCAAGAACCATTGCCGATAAATCTTTAGAAGATTATTTAAAAGAAAATAACCTATTTGCAATATCAGATGTAGATACACGTGCATTGGTTTCGTACATTAGAGATAATGGAGCTATGAATGCTGTAATTTCTACAAATTTTGACAACATAGATAATCTTAAGCAACAATTACAAAGCCAACCTTCAATGAATGGTTTAGAGTTGGCATCAAAAGTTTCTACTAAAGAAGCTTATTTTTATGGTGATGAAAAGGCAACCTATAAAGTTGCAGCTTTAGATATAGGAATTAAACGTAATATTTTACGTAACATTACCAAGCGTGATGTATATGTGAAAGTGTTTCCGTATAACGCTACTTTTGAAGAAATGAGTGCTTGGAATCCTGATGGGTATTTTTTATCTAACGGACCTGGAGATCCAGAACCTTTGGTAGCAGCACAAACTTTAGCTAAAGAAATTATAAAAAAAGATTTACCATTATTTGGTATTTGTTTAGGGCATCAAGTTATAGCAATTGCAAATGGTATATCAACCTTTAAAATGCATAACGGGCATAGAGGAATCAATCATCCAGTTAAAAACTTGTTAACAGGTAAAGGTGAAATTACATCGCAAAATCACGGTTTTGCAGTAGTAAGGGAAGATGCCGAAGCAAATACAGATGTAGAGATAACACACGTACATTTAAATGACCATACTGTTGCGGGATTGAAAATGAAAAATAAAAATTGTTTCTCAGTACAATATCATCCAGAAGCATCACCAGGGCCACATGATTCAGAATATTTATTCGATCAATTTATAGAAAATATTAAAAACTCAAAAAACTAATAATTATGAGCATGATAATCAATATTCACGCAAGACAAATTTTTGATTCAAGAGGAAACCCTACTGTAGAGGTAGATGTTGTTACTGAAAATGGTGTTTTAGGAAGAGCAATAGTTCCTTCAGGAGCATCAACAGGAGAGCATGAAGCAGTTGAGTTACGTGATGGAGGTTCAGACTTTATGGGTAAAGGCGTTTTAAAAGCCGTTAAAAATGTAAATGAATTAATTGCAGTAGAGTTGTTAGGGTATAGTGTATTTGAACAAAATGCAATAGATCAAGCAATGATTGATTTAGATGGTACACCAAATAAAGCAAAATTAGGAGCAAATGCTATTTTAGGAGTTTCTTTAGCAGTAGCTAAAGCAGCGGCAAATGAGTTGGGGCAACCCTTATATCGTTATATTGGAGGGGTGAGTGCAAATACATTACCCGTACCAATGATGAATATTGTAAATGGAGGGTCACATAGTGATGCGCCAATTGCTTTTCAAGAGTTTATGGTAATGCCTGTTGGAGCAAAAAACTTTACAGAAGCTTTAAAAATGGGAACTGAAATTTTTCATAATTTAAAGAAAATATTACATGATAGAGGTTTAAGTACTGCTGTTGGTGATGAGGGTGGTTTTGCGCCAAACTTTAAAGGAACAGAAGATGCATTGGATACTGTTTTATTAGCTGTTGAAAAAGCAGGTTACAAAGCAGGGGAACAAATAATGATTGCTTTAGATTGTGCTGCGGCAGAATTTTTTGTAGATGGTAAATATGATTACTCTAAATTTGAAGGCCCTAATGGAAAAATTAGAACCTCTAAAGAGCAAGCAGAATATTTAGCGGAATTAGCAAATAAATATCCTATCGTTTCTATTGAAGACGGTATGGACGAAAACGATTGGGACGGTTGGAAATATTTAACCGAGTTAGCAGGAGATAAAATTCAGTTAGTTGGTGATGATTTATATGTAACCAATGTAGAGCGTTTAGCAAAAGGGATTGAAAATAATATTGCCAATTCAATTTTAATAAAAGTAAACCAAATTGGTACGTTAACAGAAACCATTGCAGCGGTTAATATGGCACATAATGCAGGTTATACATCTGTAATGAGTCATCGTTCTGGAGAAACTGAAGATACTACTATTGCTGATTTAGCGGTAGCCTTAAACTGTGGTCAAATTAAAACAGGATCAGCTTCTCGTTCTGATCGTATGGCAAAATACAATCAGTTATTACGTATTGAAGAGGAATTAGGAGATACTGCTTATTTTCCTGCAAAAAATGCGTTTAAAGTGAAGTAATTTTAATTTATAAATAAATAAGAAATCCCTATTGATTTATTTCGATAGGGATTTTTTTTATACTGTTGTAATTGATTAGTTTATTCAATCTTAGTAAAAAACTGAGTTTCCCTAAACCATAATTTTAGTTATTTTATTTTATACCAATTCATTTATACGACATTAGAATGTTAAATTGGTAATAATATTTTTTTTAACTGATTTTTATCAGTTATCAATTATAACGCTTTTTGTATCTTTAAAATCAAAAGTAATTTAGTATTAAATTAAAAGCGTATAAATGAACACAGCTACAACAAAAATATATAAAAACGATTTAGAAATAGCCAATACAATACAGTTGAAACATATTGCAGATATTGCTAAAAAAATTGGTTTATCTGAAGATGATATTGAAATGTACGGAAAGTACAAAGCAAAAATTCCACTTTCTAAAATTGATTTAGAAAAGGCGAAAAAGTGCAATTTAATTTTAGTTACAGCTATTTCTCCTACACCAGCAGGAGAAGGTAAAACCACAATGTCAATTGGTCTTTCGGAAGGATTAAATCAATTAGGAAAACAAACTACGGTCGTTTTAAGAGAACCTTCTTTAGGACCTGTTTTTGGAATAAAAGGAGGTGCAACAGGTGGAGGTTATTCACAAGTACTTCCTATGGAAGATATCAACCTACACTTTACAGGAGATTTTTCAGCAATTGAAAAAGCGCATAATTTATTATCCGCTATTATTGATAATAACATCCAAAGTAAAACAAATTCATTAGGCATAGATGCCCGTACCGTCACTTGGAAACGTGTAATGGATATGAATGATAGGGTTTTAAGAAACATCATTGTAGGCCTTGGAGGTACAACTTCTGGAGTGCCAAGAGAAACAGGTTTTGATATTACCGCAGCTTCGGAAATTATGGCAATACTATGTCTTTCGGATGATTTGATGAATTTAAAAGAACGTTTAGGACGTATTTTTATAGGCTATACATTTGATAAAAAACCAGTATATGTTAAAGATTTAAATGTGCATGGGGCAATGGCAGCTTTATTAAAAGATGCTATAAAACCAAATTTAGTACAAACAATTGAAGGTAATCCAGCCATTATTCATGGAGGGCCTTTTGCAAATATAGCACAAGGTACAAATTCAGTTATTGCGACACGTATGGGAATGACAATGTCAGATTATGTGGTTACCGAAGCTGGTTTTGGTGCCGATTTAGGTGCGGAGAAGTTTTTAGACATTAAATGTCAAGCAGCAGGTTTATCGCCAAAAGCAGTCGTGATTACTACAACTATTAGAGCCTTAAAATATCATGGTGGAGCCGACTTAAAATCTTTAAAGGATGAAAATTTAGATGCTTTAGAAAAAGGGTTGCCCAATTTAGAAAAGCATTTAGAAAATGTACAGCAATTTAACATTACACCCGTAATTGCGATCAATAAATTTATTACAGATACCGATGCTGAAGTGGCTTTAATTCAAAAATTTGCTGATAAAAAAGGTATAAAAGTAGCTTTAGTAGAAGTTTGGGAACATGGAGGTAAAGGCGCATTAAAATTAGCACAGCATGTAGTGGATGTAGTGGAAGAAAAATCATCTAATTTTACACCGCTTTACAATTGGGAAGCTCCTGTAATTGATAAAATTGAAACGATTGCTACTAAAATATATGGCGCAAAAAATGTAGAGTTTTCGGCATTAGCAAAAAAGAATTTAAAAGTAATTGCCGATTTAGGTTTGGAAAACTTACCTATTTGTATGGCGAAAACTCAAAAATCATTATCTGATAACCCGAAATTAAAAGGACGACCAACAGGGTTTACACTAAATGTAAGAGAAATTGAAATAGCAGCAGGTGCAGGGTTTTTAATCCCAATAACTGGAGCAATGATGCGTATGCCTGGGTTACCAGCACACCCTGCGTCAGAAAAAATTGATATTGATAACGAAGGTAATATTACAGGATTGTTTTAAATCGTGGGGCGATTACCAGAAAAGATATAAATTGCCCGTTGGGCATTTAAATAAAATTCGTCTATTCGAGTGAATTTTAGGATTGGTAAATCATAAAATTAGTATCGAGAAATAGAATTTTGGGTGCTAAAACCTTGTTCTCGGTATTTTTTCTGAAAGAAAAGTATAGAGAACAAGTTTTTAGATTTGAAACTAATTAGCATCAATTTGAGTATTTTAAATTGATGCTTTTATTTGTACCTTTACCATTATGGCAAATAGAAATTATGAAGCAAGAAAATTTGAGTTTGATAAAGCTAAAAATACAGTAGATGCACTTACGGTAGAAGAAGCTTTGCAAATAAATATAAATGGAACTGCTTTTACGGTAACCATGCGTACACCAGGTGATGATGTAAGTTTGGTACGTGGATTATTACATGCCGAAAATAGTATTAATGATGTCACTTTTATTCCAAATATTGTTTTAAAAAAAGAAAATGAAAACGGAATTGTAACCATTGTAGACGTTGTTGTTCCGCAAGATAAATTAGGAGATGGCTATACCAATAAACGTAGTTTGTTATCCGTTTCCTCTTGTGGTATTTGTGGTAAAACAGAATTGTCAGATTTATCTTTTATAGGTAAAACAATTGATGATGCTAAAACAATTGAAGCATCGTTGTTAAGTACGCTATTTGATAAAATGAATGCTTTACAACATAGTTTTAAAAAATCTGGAGGTACACATGCAGCAGCTATTTTTACGTTGCAAGGTAAATTGCTGAGTATTATGGAAGATATTGGTAGGCACAATGCCGTAGATAAAGCAATAGGAAAACTCATCAATACGCATCAGTTAAAAGAAGCTTCGGTGTTAACGGTTAGCGGTAGGATTTCCTATGAAATTGTTATCAAATGTTTCAAAGCAAAAATACCATTTATAGCAGCAGTTTCAGCGCCATCATCATTAGCGGTAGACTATGCAAAAGAATTGGGCATCACCCTTTTTGCTTTTTGTAGAGATAATAGAGCTACTTGTTATTCACACATCGAAAGAATAAAAAACACAAATTTAAACGCTATTACAGCACATAAAGTAAGTTAAAAAATATGTCAACTAATTTAAGCGAATTATTCGGTAAAAAAGGAATTGAAAATAATTTCTTTAATAAAATGGGTACTTTAGCACAAGCAGAAGGTACACCTACTGAAGAGCAAATGTCAAAATTGGCAGATGAATTTTTAATAGGAAAAGCCAATGCTTTTGGTACGGCTACTTTTTACGATTTTTTAAAACCCGAAAATAAAGGCAAAGAAGTATATGTGTGTAACGGTACTGCTTGTGTTTGTGCAGGTACGCAAAAAGAGTTGCAAACCCAATTAGAAAATCATTTTGAGACATCGAAAATTGGTCATATGACCTGTTTAGGAAGATGTCATGAAAACAATGCTTTTCATTATAAAGGTAAAAATTATTCAGGCAATGCAATACATAGCATCAATACGCTATTAAAAGAAGAAACGGAATTAAATCAAGATAACTACCACGTAAAAGCAAGTGCTAAACAAATTTTAACAAGTAATTTTACCAATATTACGGATTATTACAAGCCGTTTACAGCTGCTTTGCATCAAGATTCTGCTTCAGTGTTAGAAGAAATCAAAACCTCCAATGTTAGAGGTCGTGGTGGTGCAGGTTTCCCAATGGGATTAAAATTAGAGTTCTGCCGTAAAGAAAAAAACGATACCAAATTTATCATTTGTAATGCTGATGAAGGCGATCCAGGAGCGTATTCTGATCGATACCTATTAGAAAAACAACCACATTCTGTATTATTTGGGATGTTGATAGCAGGTTATGTTACCCACGCCAACTACGGAATATTATATATTAGAGCAGAATATCCAGAAGCCAAACACATTGTACAGCATGCAATAGATGAATTAAAAGAAGCAGGACTGATAGGAGAAAATATTGCAGGTAGTAATTTTAATTTCAACTTTAAAATTATCCAAGCACAAGGTTCATATATATGTGGAGAAGAAACCGCATTAATAAATTCCATTGAAGGGCAGCGACCAGAAGTACGTGTGCGTCCGCCATTTCCTGCACAAAAGGGATTGTTTAATAAACCTACAATTGTAAATAATGTAGAAACACTTGCAGCATTACATTATATTATTGAAAATGGAGGACAAGCGTGGAAAAACATAGGGACTGAACGTTCTTCAGGAACAAAATTAGTTTCTTTAGATAGCTTTTTTAACAACCCAGGTATTTATGAAGTAGCAATGGGAACCCCACTTACAGATGTAATTAATCAGTTGGGAGGTGGATTTAAAGCAGAAGTGAAAGCCTTACAAATTGGAGGTCCTTTGGGGGGTGTAGTACCTGTTTCAAAAATAAACGATTTAACTATCGATTTTGAATCCTTTGCTAATAACGGATTTTTATTAGGACACGCATCCATTGTGTGTATTCCTGAAAATTTCCCGATGATGAAATTTATAGAGCACCTATTTGATTTTGCTTCTTATGAAAGTTGTGGAAAATGTTTCCCTTGTCGTTTAGGAACAAAAAGAGGACATGAAATGGCATTAAAAGCATTAAATTCTGATTTTAAAATTGATAAAACATTGTTTAATGATTTGCTAACTACTTTAAAAGAAGGTTCACTTTGTGCACATGGAGGTGGTATTCCATTACCAATAAAAAATATAATGGAATATTTTGAATCCGAATTAAATAACTACTTCAACTAAAATAAGATGATTAAAACAGCTTACATAGATAATCAAAAGTTCGACATTATTGAAGGTGAAACTATTTTGTCTTTCATAAAAAGATATAAAGAAGAAAATTTAGTACCTACATTATGTGATGCGCCTAACTTAGATCCGTTTGGAGCGTGTAGAGTATGTAGTGTGGAAGTTGCTTTAGAGGAAAACGGTAAAGTAAAAACAATGGCATCTTGTCATACGCCTGTTGCGGAAGGACAATATGTGTATACTAGTACCGAAAGCGTAAAAAAACTGCGTAAAAATATTGTAGAATTAGTATTGACGGATCATCCTTTGGATTGTTTAACCTGTGAAGTAAATGGTAATTGTGAATTGCAAACCGTTGCTGCGCAAGTGGGAATTAGAGAAGTGCGCTATCCAAAAGGTGAAAATCATTTTGAGTTGGATAAAGATTTAAGTCATCCTTATATGACTTCTGATTTATCAAAATGCATTAATTGTTATCGTTGTGTGCGTGCTTGTGATGAAGTGCAAGGGCAATTTGTGTTAAGTATGGCAGGTAGAGGATTTGATAGTCATATTGTAAAAGGGTTTGACCAATCGTTTATGGAGTCGGATTGTGTGAGTTGTGGTGCATGTTCACAAGCGTGTCCAACATCAGCAATATCTGATGTTTTTCAATCAAAAACTATTAAAACAACCAATACTACTCGTACTATTTGTACCTATTGTGGGGTGGGGTGTAATTTAGAAGTTGCTACCAGTAATGGTGAAATATTGAGTATTACAGCACCTTATGATGCAGAAGTTAATCAAGGACATACGTGTTTAAAAGGACGTTATGCTTTTAAATTTTACAACCATCCAGAACGATTAAATTCGCCAATGATAAAACGTAACGGTGTTTTTGAAAAAGTATCTTGGGAGGAAGTGAATACCTATATTGCTAATAAACTAAATACCTATAAAACCGAATTTGGAGCGGATAGTATTGCAGGGATATCTTCTTCTCGTTGTACCAATGAAGAAAATTATTTGATGCAAAAATTGTTTCGTGCGGTAATTCAAACCAATAATATTGATGGCTGCGCACGTGTTTGTCATTCGCCAACAGCATTGGGTATGCAACGTACTTTTGGTACAGGTGCTGCCACAAATTCTATTGATGATTTAAAAGATGCTAATTGTATTTTAGTCATAGGAGCAAACCCTACAGATGCGCACCCAGTAACAGGAGCAAAATTAAAACAGTTTGCAATGAAACAAGATAATGTTTCTATAGTTATTGATCCAAGGCGTACCGAAATGGCAAAATATGCAACGCATCATTTAGCACTACGTCCAGGGACTAATGTTGCTGTTTTAAATATGATGATGTATTATATCATTACAGAAGGTTATGCTGATAAAAAATTTATATCTGATAGAACCGAAGGTTTTGAAGACTATAAAAAAGAATTATTAAATATTGATTTAGATAAGTTAGAAATGGTTTCTGGAGTCAGTAGAAATCAAGTTCGTGAAGCTGCCATTGCTTACGCTGCTGCTAAAAATGCAATGTCTTTTCATGGTTTGGGCGTAACAGAACATTCTCAAGGTACGTTTACCGTAATGCAAATAGCAGATTTAGCATTGCTTACTGGTAATATTGGTAGGCGTGGAGTAGGTGTAAATCCGTTACGTGGGCAAAATAATGTACAAGGTGCTGCGGATATGGGTGTACAACCTCACCAAGGAGCAGGCTATTTGGATATTACCAAAGATGAAGTAATTGCAAAATATAATAAATTTTACGGTGCTAAAGTGCCACAAAATATAGGCTATAAAATTCCCGAAATGTTTGATGCAGCTTTGGATGGGAAATTAAAAGCCATTTGGATTATTGGAGAAGATGTAGTGCAAACTGATCCGAACACCAAAAAAGTAATTAAAGCACTTGAAGCCACAAATTTAGTGATTGTACAAGAGTTGTTTATGACGGAAACAGCAAAATATGCCGATGTAATTTTACCAGGAGCTTCCTTTTTAGAAAAAAGTGGAACCTTTACTAATGGAGAGCGTAGGGTGCAAGCAGTAAGGCAAGTAGTTGAGCCAATAGAAGGTTCAAAACCAGATGGGCAAATTATTGTAGACATTATGAATACAATGGGGTATAATCAACCTGACTATACTCCAGAGGGAATGTTAGCTGAAATTTCTCAGATTGTTCCGTTTTTTGAAGGGATAACTTGGGAGCGTTTGGGTAAAAACGGATTGCAATGGCCAGTTGCTAAAGATGGTACCGATACGCAAATATTACACACCAAAGATTTTAAACGTGG
>CAZSQD010000014.1:0-21880 GCA_964608925.1 uncultured Kordia sp. | reverse complement strand
TACGCGTTTTTTGCGGCTATAATTTGCTGGCGTCCTGTTGCTCGTTTGGCAAGCTTCATAGCGCCTTCAATAGCTTCGGTGCCAGAATTTACTAAGTACGTTTTTTGTAAGGATGTTGGTAAATGTTGTGCTAATAATTTAGCTAATACTGCGGATGGTTGCTGTACATATTCACCATAAACCATTACATGTAAATAGCTATCAACTTGCTTTTTAATAGCGTTTACTACACGTGGGTGTTGATGTCCTAAACTACAAGCGGAAACTCCTGCTACAAAATCAAGATACTTTTTACCGTGTATGTCATAAATATAACTTCCTTTTGCATGAGAAACTTCCATGGCTAAAGGGTGTGGTGTAGTTTGTGCTTGATATGTAAAGAAGTTTTTTTTCAAGTTATTTTCTCTTTTTTTGGTTACGTTTTCTACGTTCCCTTGGGTCGATACGTTTTTTTTGTTTAGGCAGTGTTTTCTTCGATTTTAAAATCGGTTTCACTTCTTTTTTAGGACTAGCAATGCTTCGTAAACTTTCAATATCATCTTCCTCTAAAATTCGTTTTTCAATTCCTTTAATTACAGGTAAAATTAATGGAGGATCATCTTTAAATAAATCCTCTACGGATAAGATACGTTCGTCTCCACGCCAATTAAAACCTCTTAGTTTTCTAGCATTTTGTGGGTATTGAGAATCAGGAGTTAAATTACCACTAGGGTCACCAATGTAAGTAATTTCAGCCATTTGATTTTCTTCAAAAAGAATATTAATTTTTGCAGAAGCCACCTTGTTAACACCAATCATTTCGCCTCCCTCTTTACGTGTATATTGTAAGTGTTCGGCATTTTTATTAATAGCTACATGATATAACTCATTATCATCATTAAACAACCCAATCAATTCTTTTCCTTTTACTTGATTGTAGCCTTCAATACTGTCTTTTTGTATTAAAAAGGTGTTGTAGTGTACACGTAATGAATCTAATTTATTACTTTTTAAATTGTTATATAGTTGTATGGTATCACCCGTCATTTGGCTTTCTCCAGACCATAAAATAGGATTTCTAATCATTTTAGTAATCCCTAATTTTTGATTAATATGTATGGAATCACACTTGCCATTAATATCTAATTTATACAATTTTGCATTTTTATACCCTCTAATAATTCGGTTATCAGGTTTTCCTGTTACCATCAATCTATCAGCGTGTATGTAAATAGAATCCTTGTCTTGTAGTACTCTCGCTAATGCACGTTTAGTAATAAAAACAGAATCTTTAGCTTTAAATACTTCGGCATAATGTCCCGTAATAATACTGTGGTTTACGGTATCAGTTACTTTAATATTGTTTGTGGCAGATGCAAAATTTCTTTTCTGATTAAAATAAATACTATCGCCTTCTAAAATACGGTTTTGATAATAAATTTTTGTGTTTTTTTCAAAGTAGCCTAAATCGGCATTGGTATCATAAAAACCACGTTCACAATGTATGATTGTTGTGGCATGTGTAATAACAGATTTTCCGTAAATATAGGCTAAACCAGAATTGGAATAGAAATCCAATTGAGCTGATTTTAAGGTGTATTCAGGGTTTTTAATATCTACTTGTGAAATGAATTGGTATTTTTGACTTTCCATAAAATACCTACCTACATTACTTTTTATTACATTTTCTTCATGATGCACCACACCACCTGTTTTGTAATATGCTTGTTGTTTGATGCGATCAAAATATAAAGTATCGGTGTTTAAGGTTGATTTTGGTTCGGTTAAAACAACATTTCCCGCACAAAATGCCAACTGTGTTTTACCACTATAATTAGCTACTTTACTGGTAAGGTTAATGGTGTCACCTTGTTTCATAATTACATTTCCAAACGCAGCAATACTGTCTTCCTTTGCGTAATGATAAGCTTTATCACACCACATTTCAATACCTTCATGCTCAATGTAAATTTGTTTGGCGCTATTACGTGTTAAAACAGTAGCTCCAGGAAACTCTATTTCATTTTTATCGTAATAGGGAGCGGTAACTCTTATTTTTTTTCGCTCTTGAGAAAAAGAACAAATAAAGAATAGTGAAAATAAAAGAGTAAAGTAAGTATGTAGTTTTGTTTTCAAATGTTTCTGTTTTTATAGCTTAACTATGTTTCAAAAGTAAATAAAAAACCATTGATGTGCATCGGTTTATGATAGTTTTAATAAAAATGGGTCAAAAGTATTGCCAAACACTTGATTTTGTAGAAAAATATGTATCTTTTTTGTTTCAAATAGATAAAAGATGATAAAAAATACAAAAACGATAGCTAAAGATTACGATTTAATTTGCGTTGGTGGAGGAATTATGAGCGCTACCTTGGCAGTATTAGCAAAGTTGGTAGCCCCTAATTTAAAAATTGTAGTTTTAGAGCGTTTAGATGCAGTAGCACAAGAAAGTAGTGCTGCTTGGAACAATGCAGGAACAGGACATTCGGCATTATGTGAGCTAAACTATACGCCACAAAATAAAGACGGAAGTATAAATACCACTAAAGCCTTTAAAGTTTTTGATCAGTTTGAGCTCTCTAAAAGTTTTTGGACATATTTGGTTGGGAATGATTTATTGAAAAATCCTGAAAAATGTATAAAAAATGTACCACATTATAGTTGGGTTGAGGGAGAAAGTAATGTTGAGTTTTTAAAAAAACGTTTTGATGCATTACGTAAAGATTATCGGTTTTCTACAATGGAATTTACTACAAAATTAGCAAAAATGGAGCAATGGTTCCCGCTTATGATGGAGGCTAGAACGGATGCTGATAAAATGGGTGCCACCAAAATGAATACAGGAACTGAGGTTAATTATGGCGAATTAACAAGAGTATTGTTTGAAATTATGAAGCAGCTAGGTGTAGCAGTGAAATGCAATGAAGAGGTATTAGATATTGATCCAGATGATGATGTGGAATGGTCCGTTGAAACAAAAAACACCATTACAAATAAAGTAGAATATTTAGATGCTAAGCACGTATTTATTGGTGCAGGAGGTAGTAGCTTATTGTTATTGCAAAAAGTTGAAATTGAAGAAAAAGAAGGTTATGGAGGTTTTCCTGTAAGTGGTGAGTGGTTGGTGTGTAAAAATGAAACTATTATAAAGCAACATCATGCAAAAGTATATAGTAAAGCGGGAGTGGGTGCGCCACCAATGTCAGTACCACATTTAGATACTCGTTTTGTAAACGGTAAAAGAGAGTTGTTATTTGGTCCGTTTGCAGGTTTTAGTCCGAAATTTTTAAAAGAAGGCTCAAGTTTAGATTTAGTAAAATCTATAAATTTTGATAACATACCTGCAATGTTAGGTGCTTTTTGGCATAATTTACCACTTACGGCATATTTAATTGAACAGGTAACAATGAGTCATGAAGATAGGATGAATGACTTGCGTAAATTTGTTAAAAATGCAAAGAGTGATGATTGGGAAATTTTAATTGCAGGACAACGTGTGCAAATTATTAAAAAGGATGAATTTGAAGGTGGTAAATTACAATTTGGTACAGAAGTGGTGCATAGTAAAAATGGGAGTATAACTGCTTTTTTGGGTGCTTCTCCAGGAGCGTCAACTGCAGTATCCGTAATGTTAAAAGTATTGGAAATAGCTTTTCCTGAAGAGGTACATGCTACACGAGGAAAACAATTGTTGCGTGAAATAGTACCTACTTGGAAAATAAAAGTAACGAAAGCATTATTTGAAGAAACTACATTGAAAAGCAAAAAAGCATTGAGTTTGTAAATTGCTATAAATACTCCAAAATGTTAAAAGATATTTTTTACATTCTTGGTTAGCGATAGTTATAAAAAAAATAAAAGCCATAACAATTATAGTTGTTATGGCTTTCTGCAAATTAAATCCTAAAGGTGTTTTATGTAAAATATACTTAAAACAATTCATTCACATAAATCTTCCTAAAAAAAGGTATTTAATTGCAATTGGGTTGTTTGGTTAATTTATAAAAAAATATTCTTTAATAGAACCTTTACAACCTCTTGATGGTATAAAGATATAAATAATAAATGTAATTAACAAGTAATCAGTGGTTTATTTTTAATAATTTGCGCTAATAGTTTTCGTGCTCGTAGTAATTTTACTTTTACGTTGGTAACAGGTTCCTTAATTTCTAACGCAATTAATTTAATAGGCATTTCTTGAAAATAACGTAACATGATAACCTCTTGGTAGTGTGGTTTTAGCTTTTTAATATAACGTAATAGTTTGGCTAAATTTTGTTCCGTAATCAACTTATCTTCTGCAGTTGGGGTTTCATCAGCAATAGTATATACCTTGTTTTCAGTATGTTTTATAATTTTGGAAGTAATAGAAGTTTTTTGTTTGCGTAGTTCATCAAAATGGATGTTTTTAGCAATGGTAATTAGCCATGTTTTAAAGGTGTATTTTTCATTAAAGCTATCAATTTTAAAAAATGCTTTAGAAAATGCTTGAATGGTATAATCTTCCGCATCAGTTTCATTTTCGGTACGTTTTAATAAAAAACCATATACATCATTCCAAAAAGTGTCTAACAAAAAATTAAAAGCACTTTGACTTCCATTTTTTGCTTGTTGTATTTGTATGCTTAATTTTTTGTTTTTTATTTCCAATGTGTAGGTTTTGAAATGCTATTTTTGATAAAGATAAGCATTTGAAATACAATTAAAATGATTTCTAAAAAAGGAATCGCAAATATTAAATTTTGTTCATTGAGTTTCTTTGCAGTAAATCCATATACTACATATTGTATTGCTAATTTTATGCCAAAAATAATAACAACAAGTTGCCATTGAAATAAAAAACTTAACAAGACAATACCTGTAATCCAAAATAATATTTGAGTAACGTAAAACAATCCTAAAAAAAATTGATCTTTAAATTTATAATGTTTAGCGGTGCTAATGTGCCTTCTTTTTTGGGTAATCCATTCTTTAAAACTATTAGGAGCAAGGGAAATGGTATGGCTATTAGTAGAAAATTCAACGGTAGTGTTTTTAGCAGTTGCATTTTCATTAATAAATAAATCATCATCTCCAGATCGGATATTCATGTGGCTCATAAAACCGTCAGCTTCAAAAAAAACCGATTTATGATAGGCTAAATTTCTACCTACACCCATATATGGATTACCACATTTAGCATATGAGAAATATTGAATAGCAGTAAGTAGTGTTTCAAAACGGACTAATGCATTTAAAAGAGAGTTTTTCTTTTTAAGATATCCTCCATAACCTAAAACAATTTTAGTTTTTGTGTTAAAATGGCGTGTCATGCTACTAATCCATTGTTTAGTAACAGGTTTGCAATCGGCATCAATAAATAGTAAATAATCGTTTGAAGTAGCTTTAATACCTAATGTTAAGGCGTATTTTTTATTACCCCAAAAAGCTTCATTGTTAATTACATTTACAATTTTTATATTGTTGTGTTGGGCTTCAAAAGATTCCATCACTTCTAATGTATCATCATAAGAGGCATCATTAATCAATACAATTTCAAAATTAGAATATTCTTGATTGATAATAGCGGGTAAAAATGTTTTTAAATTTTCAGCTTCATTTTTAGCGCAAATAACTACCGAAACGGGTACGTTCTGGGAAGGTTTGTTATTCGGTTTTGCAAACGAAAACCGACTAAAAACAAAAAGATAATATATAATTAGAAGGCTACTACATGTAATGAAAATGTAGAGTAATAGGGTTAAAAACATAAAAGTGGATTAAAAATTTATGCTTTGTGTTCAGGCTCATCACAAGTGCCAATTTCTTCTGCGGGTTTACCACAAAAACCACAAGGAGCTCCGTCCTGGTTTAATGCTGGATTTTGACTAGCGCAAGTTCCTGCAAATTTACCGTCCTTTTTTGCCCATAATTTAATAGCAATACCTGCAACGGCTAACAATAATAAACCTACGGTTAATAAAAAAAGTTTCATAATTTAGATGTATTTTTTATACTGCAAAGATATAAAACAGATTGTGCAGTATGGGTATTTTTTAGGGATTATTTTTTTTTGGTTTTTACATAAAAATTTTCATCCACTACAATTGTTTTAATTTTAAAGGGAACTGTGTATGTTTTTTTCCGTTTACTAACGTTAATCCAAACCTCTTGATTGTTGAGATATAATTTAATAGGCATTTTTAAATTTTTAACTGATTTTTTAAAACGAAACTTTATTTTATTTCTTCTCTTTTTAATTTTTAAGATTGGAATTTTAACGGTTCGTAAATACTGATTAAAAAAACCAGTTAAATCTAAGCCAGATTGCTTGCTAATATAATTTTCAATTTGTTGTGTAGTAACTTGCTGATGGTAAAAAGTAGTATTTAAACCTCGCAAAATAGCACGCCATTTTTTATCATTATTTACCATTTGACGTAGCGTGTGTAGCATATTTGCACCTTTGTAATACATGTCACCAGAGCCTTCATGGTTTACATTGTAAATACCAATTAACGGCTTGTCATTACGGATGCTTCTACGCGTGCCTATAACATATTTATTAGCGTCGGCAGTGCTAAAATGATAGTCTAAAAATAAACTTTCGGAATAGGCGGTAAAGCTTTCATGTATCCACATATCCGCAACATCTTTATTGGTAATGCTATTGGCAAACCACTCATGACCACTTTCATGTACAATGATAAAATCAAATTTTAATCCAATACCTGTGCCACTTAAATCGGTTCCTAAATATCCGTTTTTATAGCGGTTGCCGTATGTTACACAACTTTGATGTTCCATACCTAAATAGGGTACTTCTACTAATTTATAGCTATCTTCATAAAACGGATAAGGGCCAAACCAATACTCAAATGCTTCCAACGTCATTTTGGCTTGTTTAAACTGTTTTTTTGCGACTTCTAAATTGTCTTTTAATACCCAATAATTGCAGTCAAGTTTTCCTTTTTCGCCATTAAAAATCTCTTTAAAATGTACATAATCGCCAATATTAATGTTTACACCATAATTGTTAATAGGGTTTTTAACTTCCCAAGTATAGGTTGTGGTTTTATTATTTAAATGTTGTATCACTTTTGTTAATTGCCCGTTAGAGACTTCCGTTAAATGTTTGGGTACGGTAACGGAAATTTGCATACCATTTTCGGGTTCATCATAGTAATGATCTTTATTAGGCCACCAAATACTAGCGCCACTACCTTGATTGGCAGAAGCAATGAAATCAATATTATTATCATCTTTTTTCCAAGTAAAGCCGCCATCCCATGGTGGATTTCTTGCTTCTCTGGGTTTTCCGTTAAAGTGTATGGTTATTTTTTGAGTGGAATTTAAAAGTAAATTATCTTTAAAATTTACCCAAAAAACATTACCTTCTCGTGTAAAATTTAAGTTATTATTTTGATGTGTTATTTTTGTAATTTGCATGGGTTTTTGCAAATCAATCTGCATTTTTTGTTGTGCTTTTAGTACTTCAAAAGTAATGGTGTTTTTGCCTTTTATAGTTTTGGTTTCAGGAAAAACTTCAACGGCTAAACTGTAGTGTTTTAAATTCCACCAACTACGTTGTGGGGTAATACTACCACGTAGCGTATCTTGCCTACTAAACTACTCTTGATGTTTAAAAAATTGATTTTGAGCAAAAGTGCTAACTGAAAAAAACAGCAGCAGTACTATTAATTTCCTCATGCTTATATTTTTTCAAAAACAAATTCGTCAAAAAAGAAATCGGGGTTGGGTACATCAATATGTATAGTTTTTGGCTTTCCATTTTTATCAATATCAAACCATAGCTTTCCTTCTGGTAATGATGAGGTTTTAATGTCAAACCGAAAAGTAAAAATATCACCATTCCAATGCTTTAAAGTCCCTTTAAAAACAGGAGTATTATCCATAGTAAAATGTAAGGTATTTCCTTTTTTAGTAACGGTAACAGTACCATACATAATATCTTTATAAGTACCTGTGTATGCCTCTAATTTTTGATGTTTTTTATTAAGTTTGCCTCGTAATTTTTCATTTTCAATATTTTTTTTATGCGCTGTTTTTTCTTGTCCTTTTTTGTAGGCAAGCCAATCAGTACTCCAGTCTTTCCCCTCTAATTTATTGCCCAAAAGAACATCTATTGTTTTGTTTGTTACGGCACTTGCGGTCCAATTTAAACTATTGGTCAATACAATAATCCCTATTTTTTGTTCTGGCACAAAAGTAGATTTAGAAATCATACCGTCATAGCCACCGCCATGTCCCATTACTTTATAACCATAATTATCTTGTATGCTCCAGCCTAATCCGTAAGCTTTAAAATGATTTTTTACGTCATTTTTTCTAACTTTATGGTTAATGTGTGGTGTTGTTATATTAGTAAAACTTTGTTTTGAAAAATACGTTTTACCTTCTAAAACTCCTTTATTGTTATTTAAAATTAACCAATTAGCGTAATCATTAACAGAAGATATTAATGCTCCTGCGGGCGCAATATTATCCCAATTCATCCATTCAATAGTATTGTATTTTCCATTTTCATAAAAATAGGGAGTAGCAATATTAGTTGTATTTTTTATTTGAGAAGTAGAAGTAAGGGTTCTTGTCATTTTTAATGGTTTTAAAAAATGAGTAGAAACATAATTTGCCCACGTAGTATCGGTAATTTTTTCAATAATTTTACCTGCAGCTAAATAAGATATATTACTGTATCCAAATGTTGTACGAAATGCAGAAGTTGGTTTTAAATATTGTTGCGCGCTAATAATTTCTTCTGCAGAAAGTGTAGTGCCGTACCATAATAAATCTCCTGAAAAAGTTTTTAAACCATTTCTATGACATAATAAATCTTCAATTGTCATATTTTGTGTAGTATACTCATCATACAATTTAAAGTAAGGTAGGTAATCAACTACTTTATCCGTCCATTTTATCTTTTTTTGATCTACTAGTTGCGCTAATGCTGTTGCAGTAAAGGCTTTGGAGTTGGAAGCGATTGCAAATAGCGTATTACCATCTACTTTTGTTTTTTGATTTACATTGGCGTAACCATACCCTTTACTAAAAACAATTTTATTTCCTTTTGTAATAGCAATTGCCATACCTGGAACATTCCAATCGGTTAACGCTTTTTGATAATAAGCATCTAAATGTTTAAGTTGTGCTTCTGTTTGGCTAAAAAGTACGGTGCTAAGTAATAAAATAGCAAGTGTAATTGTTTTTTTCATGTGTTTAATACGTTGTAGTCATATTACTGTTTACGCAAATAATAAAATCTGCAATACCTTTATTTTCTTTTTCTAATTTACTCACGTTATCTTGTACAACGGTAGAAATAGTACCATAATTTAAGGTGTTATTTTGACGTTTTAGATACCATAAAATCCCTTCATATTTATCAGAATGAAATGCGCCATTGTAATGAATAAAAGTATGACTAGCTTTATAGTTTTTTAAAATAAAATGCGCCATGGTAGCATCTTTACTAGCTTGTGCCATTACTAATTTTGGGCTATCGTGTTTTCCCATCATGACTAAAATTTCTTTGTAGGTAGGTAAATTAGCATCAAAATAAATAGGTAAAGGTGCTACCCATTCCTTTTGAGTTACTGTTAAACTATCTAATGCGCTCCAACCTTTTTTATATACTTTACTGGCAAACCTACGCGGTATATTGGTGGCTATAAATGGTAATTTATGGTCTTTTGCAAAATCAACTAACGGTTTGTAATCGGTTTTATAGTTTGGCCATAAACGCGCTAAAGTGTCTAATCCTTTCTTGTTAATTTTACCAGAAAGATAATCATTTAAAGCAATTTGATTATCTGCTTCAATCATTTCAGCTCCTAAAATTAGTTTTTTAGTTTGGTTTAAATCGGCAGTAACTTCATACTGTAACCAATGTGCAATAGCACTGTTATGTTGTTCGCCAAAAAGAATAATGTCTTGCTTGTTTAACGTTTTTAACATCTTTTTATACGATACTTTTTTTCCTTTAGCATTGTAAATTACGTATGCTTTTTTTTGTGCAAAGGCAATGTTAGTTAAAAGAAAAACGGTTAAAAGGAGAATTATTTTTTTCATAAGAGTTTTTATTTGAAGTTCAAATTTAATGAATTATTTTATAAAAGGGTAATTATGTACTTACCCAATTCTTTAAAATTTGTTTTCCTAAAGGAGTTAAAACAGATTCTGGATGGAATTGCACCCCACAAACATCAAATTCGGTATGACGGATGGACATAATTTGCCCATTTTTGTCATGAGAAGTTGCTATTAAGCAGTTGGGTAAATTAGTATTTACTACCCAAGAGTGGTATCTACCAACCTCTAGTTGCTTTGGTAACCCTTTAAATAAGGGTTCATTTGTAGTACATTGCGTTATAGTACTTGATACGCCGTGGTATACTTCGTTTAAATTTTGTAATGTTCCGCCAAAAACTTCAGCAATAGCTTGTTGTCCTAAACAGATGCCTAAAATTGGTTTTTGATGTGCGTAGGTTTTAATAATTTCTTTTAGTGCTCCCGCTTCTTCAGGTAATCCAGGTCCTGGAGAAAGTAAAATTTTATCATAAGCGGCAACTTCATCTAAAAATAATTGATCGTTCCGTTTTACAGTTACCTCACAATCTAATTCTTCCAAATAATGAACCAAATTATAGGTAAAACTATCATAATTATCAATTACTAAAATTTTCATGTAAATTTATTTTACGTTAGTGTAAAAGTAATAATTAAGTATGAAATAGTGTGACTTTAGATACATAAATATATCAACAGAAGTATTATATTTGTAAGCAATTAATTAACCTTAAAATAAATAATACAATGAGATATTTTTTAATTTTATTAAGTTTTGTAACAGTAGCCTGTGCACAAACGTCAAAAACAGAAACAAATAACAAAGCAAAAGAAACCACAACAAAAGTAGTTTCAAAACAAGAAACGGTGATTTCAAAAGTAGTTTCTCCTGCAGAATTTAAAACCATTATTGCAAAAGAAAACGTACAATTGGTAGACGTAAGAACTCCTGGAGAATACAGTGAGGGGAATATTAATGATGCTAAAAATATTGATTTTTTTGAATCGGACTTTAAAACGAAAATGAATACGTTAAATAAAAATGTACCATTAGCTATTTATTGTAGAAGTGGAGGACGTAGTGGTAAAGCTGCAAAAATGTTAAAAAAAATGGGCTTTAAAGAAGTGTATGACTTAAAAGGAGGTTATAACTTATGGAGTAAAACTATGAAATAATAGTTTAAAATAAAATAATTTTGAATCCCTTGAGTTTATTTTCAAGGGATTTTTTACTTAAATTGCTGTCATAAAAATAAAACACATTATGCAAATAACATATTTAGGTCACGGTTGTATAGCTATAGTTGTGAATCAAAAAACACTATTAATTGATCCATTTATAAGTGGAAACTCATTGGCAAGCCATATTAATATAAACGATTTAAAAGCCGATTATATATTAATTACCCACGCACACCAAGATCATATTTTAGATGTAGAAACAATTGCAAAACGTACGCAAGCAAAATTAATTTCTAACTATGAAATTATAATGTATTACCAAGCAAAAGGTTTTGAGGGGCATCCTGTAAATCATGGAGGTACTTGTGTTTTTGATGATATTGCTATAAAATATGTAAACGCAGTGCACACATCGTCATTCCCAGATGGCAGCTACGGTGGGCAACCAGGTGGTTTTGTTATTTCATTTCAGGGAAAATCAGTTTATGTAGCGGGAGATACTGCCGTTACTTTTGATATGAAATTGATACCCATGCAAACGCAATTAGATTTGGCTATTTTGCCTATTGGAGATAATTTTACAATGGGAATTACTGATGCCATAATAGCTTCGGACTTTGTGAAATGCAATAAAGTATTGGGTTGTCATTATGATACATTTCCGCCTATAGAAATTAATAAAACCGAAGCCATATTAAAATTTAAAGCAAAAAACAAAGAACTAATTTTATTAGAAATTGGAAATTCGATAAATATATAAATTATGAATAAAATATTAAAAATAGCATTAAAATTAGTGGGAATAGCAATTATTGTCTTTTTTGTAACAGGGATTATATTTGATCAAACAACCTATACCAACTCAATAACAGTAAACAAACCTATAACGGAAGTTTTTGAAAAATTTACAAACGTGAATTTGTTAAAAGAATGGAATCCGAAATTAAAATCCGTAAAAATTAGTAAAGAAACACCTAATAAAGTAGGAACTGTTTATGAAAAGGAAATAGAAAATAACGGAAGATTTTTAATAATTACGGAAGAAATTAAAGACTATGTGTCTAATCAAAAAATCACCTATTTTTTAGATGCAAACATTACCTTAAAAACCGATAGTTATCAGTTTTCTGAAAAAGATGGAAAAACTACAATAACAAAAAACTCAATTATTGAAAGTGGCGCCTATATTATGGACTGTATTTATCCTTGGATGAAAGGCACTTTTAAAAAAATGGATCAAGCGCCTTTAGATAATTTTAAAGTGATGCTTGAAAAATAATCGCGGAACGATAGTTTAATATAACCGCTGATGTTTGCATTAAAAGGTTATAAAATAAAAATGAATACTTTGTGTATTTGAGTAAAAAAAATATTATATATCAATTTGAGAGCAACCTATAAAAAATACATTTTAAACTTTAAACGCCCCAGTGGCACTTCTCGGGGTATTTTAAAAACCAAAGAAACATGGTTTATTAAATTGCAAGAAGGGGGAAACATTGGTTATGGTGAGTGTGGTATTTTACGCACACTATCAATAGATGATATACCTGAATATGAAGAAAAACTAAAATGGACTTGTGAAAATATTCATTTGGGGTTAGTCGTTTTATATCAAGAATTGATGAGGTTTCCGTCCATTCAATTTGGTTTGGAACAAGCATTTTTGTCACTAAAAAGTAACGATAAGTTTAAGTTGTTTCCATCAAAATTTACAGACAATAATAAAGGGATTACTATAAATGGGTTGGTTTGGATGGGTGAAAAATCCTTTATGAAACAACAAATTTCTGATAAAATTAAAGCAGGATTCACCTGTATTAAGATGAAAATTGGCGCTATTGATTTTGAAACAGAAATGGAATTGCTAAAATCCATCCGTAAAGAATACTCACAAAAAGATATTGAACTTCGGGTAGATGCTAACGGAGCATTTCATCCTGATGAAGCGTTAGATAAATTAAAAATATTATCAGATTTAAACCTGCATTCTATTGAGCAACCTATTGCAGTGAAGCAATTTGAGCAAATGGCAATGCTGTGTGAACAATCACCGTTAGCCATTGCTTTGGATGAAGAGTTGATAGGTGTATTTAATTCCGAAGAAAAAGTAAGTATTTTGCAAACCATACAACCGCAATACATTATTTTAAAACCCAGTTTAATAGGTGGTTTTAAAGGAAGTTTGGAGTGGATTGCTCTCGCCGAAAAACAAAATATAAAGTATTGGGTTACTAGCGCATTGGAGAGTAATATAGGTTTAAATGCCATTAGTCAATTTACGCATACGTTAAATACTACCATGCCACAAGGGTTGGGTACTGGTGGTTTGTATACTAATAATATAGAAAGTCCACTTGAAATTAAAAATGGTAAATTGCAGTATAATAATGCTAAATGTTGGGAGTTAAATCAGAACATTAAATTTAGTTCTTAGCTTAAATTAAAATTTGTAAGACTTAGAAATAGTGAGTGAAGAATCGGAAGTGCGATGCGATAACATGACGCATGTAGATTCGATAACGAATGATGCTTTAGCAATTTCCTCTGTCTGACTTGATTTTTTTTGTTCGTTTTTTTATCAAGAAAAAAATGAATAAAACTTTAAAAAACCAATATGGTTTAATAAAAGTGATTAAGTATAAAATAGTAATAATTAAAATTGGGCTATCGCCCTACGATAATATGTTTATAGCACAAGGATATAAAAGTAAATATAGTTTTTGGAAATATTTAGTCATACCAGGAACCTTTATTGGAATGATGATTTTTCAATATTTTTTAATTGATTTTTTGAATATTGATGTTAATTCAATAATTCAATCTGAAATAGAGAAAAAAGGAAGTAACCAATTTTTATTTGAATCATTATTAACATTTGCTTTTGCGTTGGGTGTTTTGTTTTTTTTGGTGAAATATATCCATAACCAAAGCATAAAATCATTAACAACTTCAAGAGAAAAAATAGATTGGAAACGTGTATTTTTCGCATTTTCATTATGGGCAACGGTTACTATTGTTATGGTAATTATTGATTATCAAATGAGTCCTGAAAATTATGTATGGAATTTTGAACTTAATAAGTTTTTAGGTTTAGCCGTTATTGCAATTATTTTAGTACCCTTACAAACTAGTTTTGAAGAATATTTGTTTAGAGGTTATTTAATGCAAGGTATTGGTATTGCTGTAAAAAACAGACTTGTACCACTATTGGTAACTTCTTTTATTTTTGGGATGATGCATATTGCAAACCCCGAAGTAGAAAAAATTGGCTACATTATTATGGTCTATTACATTGGTACAGGCTTATTTTTAGGCATCATAACCTTGATGGATGAAGGCTTGGAACTAGCATTAGGTTTTCATGCGGCTAACAACTTAATTACCGCATTATTGGTAACCGCAAACTGGACGGCTTTTCAAACCAACTCTGTTTTAAAAGATATGTCAGAACCTACTGCAGGAATAGATGTTTTAATACCTGTTTTGGTTATTTTTCCTATTTTATTGTTCATCTTTGCAAAAAAATACAATTGGACCAATTGGAAAGAAAAACTAACTGGTAAAGTGCTTTCTGAAGAAGCCTTTTTAATCACGGGGCGATAGCCAATTGTGAATGGTAGGAAAGTAAAATTTTTGATATTTATATTTAAAATAATAAATTAAAACTGAATACCTCGTTCCTTTGGGTTGAGGATATTTGTTAACTAAAACAATATGACAATGAGCGATTTTAATCCGCTATTTACAGCAATACAAGCAAGTGTTGAACGAGATGATTTTGTAAAAATTACATTGAGTAAGCCATTGAGTAAACGCAATGAGTTGGCAAATGTATATATTAGATTAGTTATTTTAAAAGAAGAGCCGCATTTGTCATTCACTTATCGTTATAAAACCAATGATCAAGTAAAAAATTACACGTTTGATGAAGCAAAACCAATTATAGAAGATTTGCTATTAAATGCTTTTCGTTTTGCAACATTATTTTCTTTACAAGAAGATTTACATGTATTTGTATCAAAAAAGAAAGTGGTTTCTTTTAAAGATAAATTTCCGGTATTTGCCAATAAACCACCAGAAGTACATGATCAGCCTAAAAAAAAAAGAGCCGTTGAAGGAGCGTATTTACAACATTTAGGCGTTAGTGATGCTAAAGGGAATGTAATACCTAAAATGGCAGATAAATACCGTCAAATTAATAAATATTTGGAAATTATTGACGATTTGGTAAGCAACTCAAAACTACCAAAAACCATTAATATTGTAGATATGGGTTCTGGTAAAGGGTATTTAACCTTTGCTTTGTATGACTTTTTGAAAAACCAAAAAGGGTTGGATGTACGTGTTACGGGTATTGAATTGCGTGATGGTTTAGTGGCCTATTGTAATAAAATTGCCAAACAATGCGAATTTGAAAACTTAGTATTTGAGTGTAAACCCATACAAGAATACGTAGATCAAAAAATAGATGTATTGATTGCTTTACACGCTTGTGATACCGCTACGGATGATGCAATTTATAAAGGAATAGTAAGTAACGCTAGTTTAATTATTACGGCACCGTGTTGCCACAAACAAGTGCGCCAACAGTTGAAAGGGAAGGAGCAAGAGAGCCCTATTTTAAAATATGGTATTTTTAAAGAGCGCCAATATGAAATGCTTACGGACACTATGCGTGCCTTATTAATGGAAAAAGAAAGCTACCAGACTAAAATATTTGAGTTTGTATCCAATGAGCATACGCGTAAAAATATTATGTTAATTGGTAAAAAGTCAAGTAAAACTGCAGATAAAAAAGCAATTGCAGAGAAAATAAACAAGCTAAAAGCTGATTTTGCTGTTACGGAACATTATTTAGAGAAGTTGTTGAGGTAATTTTAAGGATTAGTGTCAAAAAAAAATGTTGTTTTTTGAGAAGGTTCGCTTAACGTTCTGGCTAAGATTTTTTGCGTGTTTAAGCATCTATAATTTAGTAAATACAAAACCTTAGAAAATCCGATAGGATTTTCTAAGTAAGCAAGAACTAGCAATAAATTATATACGGTGTTGGCAACTGGATTTTCTATGTTAAGTTCAATTTTTCAAATAAAACTCTATTCCTTTCATTTGAATCTTTTAGAATTTTGTCAAAACTCATTATTTCGACATACATATTGTAATTGTCGTTAAAAAAGAAATATCCATCTCCACTTGGTAAAAGTTTATACCCTGCATCTGTGGCATTTGCTTTTAGTTTCTTGGTCAAATCACAAACGATATAGGCATAAATAGGTGTGTTTTGTCTCAAATTAAATTCACGTTTATCTTTGTCTTTAGCAATTCCACTAATTACTTCTCTCGCATAACGATTTACTTGTGTAATTGGATTTTCTTTATCTGAATAATCGTCTCTCATTGGTCGTTTAAATTCCACAATGACTATTGATTCATATGGTTTTTCATCATTAGCGAATGCAAATGGTTTATTGAAAATTAATAAATCTGGTCTTTCGTTAGAGTCAGATTTCATTCCCTTAACTTTTTTAAACTTTTTGTCAGAAGCCAAATATTTATGATAAGAAAGTTTCTCGTCTATCATCCACAAATTATGGTCTTCAAAACCTAATTCGTCAGATAAAGTTTGTAATGGAAATATTAAATTGTGTACTGCTTTTTCAGGTGCCTTTTCTTTTAAAAATTTAGCGAAAAGGTCTAAAACTAACTTTCGATGAATTACATATTCTGATAATTTGGAATTTCCAACTTCAATAATTTTCGCATATAATTCTTGATGTGATTTCGAAAATTCAGCTTTGTCTTCGTCACTTTCTATGAAACGTAATATTTCTTTTGCTTCTTGTTTAACTTCTAATTCGAGTATTTGTTGAATTTTAAAAAGTTCTAATTCCATTTTCTCTTCATTCAAAGTAGAAGGAATTTTTTTGATTTGATTTGGTTTGTATTTTATAAGTTGCTTGTATCTTGGGTGTTGTGAAACAAACTCCTTAACTTTAGTAAATCGAGTTTGAGAAAGTTTTTCTATTTGGTCTTCAAATTCATTATGAATTATAGAGGTTATTTCCTGACGTAATTCTTGTTGTGAAGTTTGGTCAGGAAATTGAACTTCGCCTTTCGCAAATGCGATAGATGTTCTTTCATCATTAACATTATTATCTAAATAATCTCCTTCTACATAAATAGAAATTGAAAATGGATTTCCTTCTCTGTCAAAAAGAAAATTATCCATTTCTGGAATATCTGTTGAAATTTTATCGAATGTTACTTCTCTTGTGTTTGCACAGTAATGGATTTTGTTATCAACTTTATTACTGTAAAGTTTTACAATACTTAATTTAAAAGCATTATCTCTTACTTTGATGTTTTTGCTTTTTACTTGTCCTTTAGTAAATAGTTTAAAAAGGTCATTAACAACTATTTGTTTGTCTAAATCATTTATTAATATTCTCGGACAATTTTCATTTAAAAAGTACACAAAAGCGTGTTCAATTATTTTTAAAGCAATATCCTCAGGATTATTATTACACCATTTCCTGTAATCTTTTTTTAAACCTCTTAAAGCTACAATTGTGTATCTTTCTTGAGTAGTATTTACTTCAATTAAACTATGTTTTTCAATTCCTTTTTTTGTAGGTTCAAATTGAAATTTCCTCAAATTCCATTGTCCATTTTCTCTATATCTACTTTCTATTTCTGCTTTTCGAAAAGCTCTTAACCAAGTAAAACGTCCAATTCCTTTTCCTCCTTTTCCATATTTATATGTTGAGTGAGCATAATTGAAAGAGTCATAATTATCTTCATTAAATCCAATTCCATTATCTTTTATAACAAAATCAATTATTTCAGGTAAAACCTCTTTTTCGGTAAGTTCTAATTCTTTTTGAGTTGAACGAATTATATCTATTTCAATAATTCCAGTTTTAGTAGAGCTATTTTCTTCAATAGCTTGTATAGAATTAACAATTGCCTCAAATAAAGGAAGTAGAGTATTGCTGTAAGCAAGTCTTTTTTCGTTTATTTTTCCTTTAATGTCTATCTGCATTTTGTTTTTGGTTCAGATTGGTTTTGCTTGTTGTCAATATTAAGAATATGAATCCGTTTTAATACCGAATAATAGCTCGGTACAGGTGATTAATATTAGAAGTTAAGCGAAAGTTAGGCTTTTCTGAGCAGAAAGTCAAGTTTTTAAGAGGAGATTTTACTTTTCAAATTCAATAGTAAAGAAATAATTAATAAAACCCAAGGTGTACCGTGCATTACTACGTCAAACCAATCCATAAATTGCATAGCGTGTTCACCATTAAAGGCGCCACCACCAGCAATCCATTTTAGTTTTCCTAAAAGATGTGGAGGATTAAAAGGTGCTAAACCTAAAGTAAAACTTGCCATTAAAAAGAGTTTCCAATTTTCTTGTAGTGCTTTTTGTATCATAAGGGTAAAGGTAAGTTTTTTTAAAAGAATAAATGTTAATGAATATCGGAAGTATTAAGTTGTGAGTTCTCGGTTATGGATTTTTTAAAGAATAACGAAACACTCGTCTTTACGAGGGTGTTATTTTCAACCCCCGAAGTAATCTCCAACTCGGTATAACTTAAAAGTTATTTGGTGACCACGTGTAGGTATTTGTCGTTTAATCATCATCGTAGTGAGGTTGCCACGTCACTCTTTCAGGCTCCTCGCAACGACACTTCATCGGACTTATTCGTTGCTACCTACAAACTTAGTATTATTTTTATATTGAAAATGTATTTTCTTCATCCTAGATATAGATTGTATTTATGTGATAAAAAGACAAAATATAAATGACGCGTATTTACGAAGGCATTTTTTATGTATGAAGTAATACCAATGTTGCGTTAGTGATGGCGTGGAAATACTTTTTGAATGTTTTGCTTACAAATACAGGCGTAAAAAAGCGACTTTAGGAGCTATTTTTAGGGCGAGTAATTTGTTGCAAAATGTAAAAATATTGGAGTAACAGCACGCCCCTGAAGGTTACGGAAGGGGAACGCCCAAATAAGTATAAAGTAAAAAAAATCGTCTAAAAATTGCTTTTTAGACGATCTCTTTAAGTGAGATAATAATATTATTAAACGTTTATTTTACTTGATCTACTACGGCTTTAAAAGCAGTTGGGTGGTTCATTGCTAAATCGGCTAAAACCTTACGGTTTAACTCAATATTATTAGCTTTTACTTTACCCATAAATACAGAGTAAGACATACCATGTTGTCTTGCACCTGCATTAATACGTTGTATCCATAGTCTACGGAAAGTTCTTTTGTTATTTCTACGATCTCTATAAGCATAACTCATAGCTTTGTCAACCGCATTTTTTGCAACTGTCCAAACGTTTTTTCTTCTACCAAAGTATCCCTTGGCTTGCTTCAATACTTTTTTTCTTCTGGCTCTACGAGCAACAGCGTTTACTGATCTTGGCATAATTTTAATTTGTTTTTGTAGCAGGCGGTCAATGTTATTGACACTTTCCCATTTAAATGGCCCAACTACAGGGTTATTAATTTGTTTTAACCGCTTGCAACTATTGCAAGCAAATTGCAATTACTTTAAACGTAATTGCGTTTTGATGCTTTTTACATCATTTTTGTGCACTAATGTAGTGTGCCTTAAAGCTAACTTACGTTTCTTAGACTTCTTGGTTAAGATGTGACTTTTGAAAGCGTGTTTTCTTTTAATTTTTCCAGAACCAGTAACTTTAAATCGTTTCTTGGCACTAGACTTGGTTTTCATTTTAGGCATAATTTCCTAAGGTTTTTAAATTATCTCACTTTATTGTAAAAATAGTTGTCTATCAACTACTTATTTTTTCTTTGCTGCAATAAACATAGTCATACGTTTACCTTCTAGTTTTGGCATTTGTTCTACTTTACCATATTCTTCAAGCTCTTGTGCTAATTTTAATAATAAAATTTGCCCTTGATCTTTATATATGATAGAACGCCCTTTAAAGAAAACATAAGCTTTTAACTTCGCGCCATCTTGTAAAAACTTAATGGCATGTTTCTTTTTAAACTGATAATCATGATCATCAGTTTGCGGTCCAAAACGGATTTCTTTAATAACTACTTTAGTGGCTTTCGCTTTTTGAGCTTTTTCACGTTTTTTCTGTTCGTATAAAAATTTCTTGTAATCAATAATTTTACAAACAGGTGGTTTGGCTTTAGGAGAAATTTCTACTAAATCCAATTCTTGTTCTCGAGCCATTTCCATAGCTTTCCTGGTTGGGTAAACACCAACTTCAATGTTTTCACCAACTAAACGTACTTCTAGTACGCCTCTAATTTTTTCGTTAATCCTGTGAGCATCTTCTTTAATGACACGTCCAGGTCTTTTCGATCTTCTTCTACGTATTGCTATGACTAATATATTTTATTCTATCAAATAAATGATAGAGATGTTAAACTTTAAATTCTAATTGAGTGCTTTTTATTTCACTATTAATTAGTTGAGCGAAGGCTTCAATAGGAATTGTTCCTAAATCTTCTCCTCCATGTTTTCTTACAGAAACTGTGCCATCTTTCTCTTCTTGTTCCCCTACAATCAACATATACGGAATCTTATTCATCTCTGCTTCACGAATTTTTTTACCCATAGTTTCGCTTCTATTATCTATTTGGGTGCGAATCTCGTGATTTTCTAACGAATCTGAAACTTTTTTCGCATATATTTCATATTTTTCACTTAAAGATAATATTGTCACCTGTTCAGGTACTAACCATAATGGGAAATTTCCGCCAGTATGCTCTAATAAAACAGCAATAAAACGCTCCATACTTCCAAAAGGTGCACGGTGTATCATAACAGGTCTATGTGATTGATTATCACTGCCTTTATAGGTTAAATCAAAACGTTCAGGTAGGTTGTAATCTACTTGTATAGTACCCAATTGCCAGCTACGCCCTAACGCATCTTTTACCATAAAGTCTAATTTAGGACCATAAAATGCGGCTTCACCTGTTTCAATAACGTAATCTAATTCTTTATCTTTTACAGCACTAAGAATAGCATTTTCTGCTTTTTCCCAGTTTTCATCACTACCAATATATTTATCAGGATTTTCAGGATCTCTTAATGATACTTGTGCCGTAAAGTTTTCAAACCCTAATGATCCAAATACATACAATACTAAATCAATAACTGCTTTAAATTCGGTATCCAATTGATCTGGAGTACAAAAAATATGCGCATCATCTTGCGTAAACCCACGTACACGAGTTAAACCGTGTAGCTCTCCACTTTGCTCATAACGGTAAACGGTACCAAACTCAGCAAAACGCTTTGGTAAATCTTTATAAGAAAAAGGAGGCATGTTATTATATACCTCACAGTGATGTGGGCAGTTCATCGGTTTTAATAAAAACTCTTCGCCTTCTTTAGGGGTAGTTATGGGCTGAAAACTATCCGCTCCATATTTAGCATAATGTCCAGAAGTAACATAGAGTTCCTTTTGCCCAATATGTGGCGTCATTACCATTTCATAGCCTGCTTTCTTTTGAGCTTTCTTTAAAAAATCTTCCAATCTACCACGTAAAGCAGCACCTTTTGGTAACCATAACGGTAAACCAGCACCTACTTTTTGCGAAAAAGTAAACAAACCTAATTCCTTACCTAATTTTCTATGATCACGCTTTTT
>CAZSQD010000013.1:7182-21898 GCA_964608925.1 uncultured Kordia sp. | reverse complement strand
TCCTTATGTTTATTATAATAATGAATTTCCAGACACACCACAATTAACATTTAAAGCTAGAGAAGTAGGTGATTACACCATTAAACTAACTGTTAGTTCTGGAGGAGTACAATCATCTACTGAGGTTAGTTTTTATATATCAAATGTAGAGCCCAATTTTACTTTTTTAAATGTACACAACGAGCAATTTAATAACCCTAATGAATGGAATATTTCAAATTATTCAATTGATGAAGATATCGCAACTCTTCCCCCAGGTACATGGCACGGTTATGCACCAACTATTACATCTACTGGAGGGAATTTATCTTTTAATAATAATATAATTGTGGACACCGGAACATATCTTTACTGGAGTGCTCAAAAAATTTTACTAAACTTAAATACTGATATATCTAAAGACGTTTTGTTTACAATTAAATCTACAGGTGCTGAGTATGGATATGAATTAAATATTACTGACGCTTATGATTACGTGTCAAACATTAGAATAGTGATTGATGGATATCTGATTACCTTTATAGGTGACTTAGACAATAGAGACCCTTTTTTAGCTGGTTTTTTTTATGACGATTTTTATAGAACAAATTTATCAAATAACGATATTCGAATTTATTTTTATAGGAACCCAAACGGAGAGGCTTCTGTAAATGCAATTTGTAACAACCAAAACATATCGGAGAGATTTAAAATTTCAGAAACTAACTTACAAAATTCAGTCGATTTTATTTTTTATTCTAAAAGAAGAAATATCGGAGGAGGGGTAGAAATCACACCAAGAACTTCTAACATAGTTAAATATAAAATTTCTGAGTTTTAATAAAATATATTGAAATTAAATAACAGCTTATAACAATGTATAAAAATAATTACTGAATCTCAGGGTTAGCCAAAAGTCATTGCAAGTTTATTATGTCTAATTTTCTTTAGGAAAATCTTCGTACGTAAACTCGCAACTATTCTTATATCAACCGTTAAGCGAACCTTCTCAAAATACCTCACAAAAAAAGAGCATATTACGGAAAGTAATATGCTCTTTTTTTATCTAAAACTGTTTTTTTATACAATCTCAGCACTTAAACCTGCGTTTAGCAAATTGGTACATCTTTCTTTTAGTTCTTTCAACTCTCCTGTTTTAACGGTGCATTTACCATTATAATGTACAATTAATGAGCATTGTTCTGCTTGCAAAGGTGCGTGTTCACAAAAAGCTACTAAGCAATCTATTACATGATCAAAGGTGTTTACCTCATCATTATGCAATACAATTTCATGGTTTTTAACCACTGCTTCCTTATGTTTTACCTGTTCTAATATTTCTTCTTTTACACTCATAGTCACTATTTTATGCTACTAATTTACAAATTTTACGGCAACCCAATTGTTACGTTCAAAGTTAGAAACAAATTTTAAGTCAAACTCGTTACATTTTTTGGTTATTAAAGAAATGTCTTCTACATAAAAGCCACTTAACAATAATGTTGCGTTTTCAGTTAGGCAAGAAACATACTTTTCAATATCATTTAATAAAATATTTCTATTAATATTAGCAATAATAATATCATATTTCTTAGCTACCAATAATGAAGCATCTCCTTCAAAAGCCGTTATTTTAGTACAATTATTACGTTGTACATTTTCCGTGGTATTTAAATAACACCAATTATCAATGTCAATGGCATCCAATTTTTTTGCTCCACGCATTTCAGCCAAAATAGCTAAAACACCTGTTCCGCAGCCCATATCTAAAACAGTTTTATTTGTACAATTTAACTCTAAAATATGTTGTAACATCATGTGTGTGGTTTCATGATGTCCTGTACCAAAACTCATTTTAGGCTCTATGATAATATCATATTCGGTATTTGGTTTTTCATGAAAAGGCGCACGTACACTGCATTTATTAGCTACAATAATAGGGTTAAAATTTTTTTCCCATTCTTTGTTCCAATTTACTTGCTCAATTTCTTCGGTAGTATAGGTGATGACAAATTCGTCATTTTTTAACACATAAATATCATCTAAAATAGTGGCATTCCAATCGGGTTTTTGAATATAGGCTATTACTCCCACTTCATTTTCTACAAAGCTTTCAAAACCTGCATAACCTAATTCTGCAATTAAAATTTCGGTTCCTGGTTCACGAGGAGAAACTTCAAATGCATAACCTATATAAATGGGTGTACTCATATTTTGTGTTTTAGTAATAAGCCCCACAATGTATTATTATAGAATTTATTTTTTATTTTTTTAAAATAAACTTTCGCTACCCAAGGGTACGAAGTGTTCTGTTTCAATTTATTAATTTTCGAGGTAAACATTGGGGTGTTAAACCCTACCTATTAAAATGATTGTATTAACGCTACAAAATCTTCAGCATTTAATGCTGCACCGCCAATTAAACCACCATCAACATCTTGCTTTGCAAAAATTTCTTTAGCGTTAGCAGGCTTTACACTACCACCATATAAAATGGACGTATTTTCAGCTACATCCTTACCATATTTATCTACTAACAAATTACGTATAAAAGCATGCATTTCTTGTGCTTGTTCTGGTGATGCAGTTTCACCTGTGCCAATTGCCCAAACAGGCTCATAAGCTAATACTATGTTTTTCCAAGCTTTTGCTTCTAAATGAAATAGTGCGTTTTTAAGTTGGCTTTCCACAACTTTTTCTTGATTTCCTGATTTACGATCCGCTAACAACTCTCCAAAACAGAAAATTGCTTCTAACTTATTAGCTAAAGCTGCATCTACTTTTTCTTTTAAAATAGCATCGGTTTCTCCAAAATAAGTACGGCGTTCACTATGCCCCAATATAACTGATTTTACTTTGATTGCTTTTAGCATATTTGCAGCAATTTCTCCTGTAAATGCACCACTTTGAGCTTGATGCATATTTTGTGCAACTACTTCTATTTTAGTTCCTTTTGCTTTATTTTTAGCGGTTACTAAATTTACAAATGTAGGTGACACTAATACGCGTGTACCTTTTAATTTTAACTTTTTAATACCTTTTTTAATGCCTTTAATGAGTTTTTTAGTTTCTTTAACGTCATTATTCATTTTCCAATTTCCAGCTACAATTTGCTTTCTCATATTCAATTTTTAATTAGATATCTTATTTACATTGCAAAAATACAATGATTTTATAATTTACGTGGCTTATCTATCAGCTTTTATGGCTGCTAAAATTTTAGAGTCGGTTGCTTTTATGGCTTTAAATAATTTAATTTCTCCATCTTTACCAATTACCATATAACGTGGTATCCAGTCTAAAACAATATTTTTACCAAAAATACTTTCTTTCATACCCAACGGTAAAAAATAATGTTCTCCTATAATATTACGCTTTACAATGGCGTTTTCCCAAGCGTTTTGTTTTCTATCTACCGATAAAAATAAGTACACCAAGTTTTCATTTTCTTTTGTTTGCGCTTGCAATTCTTTTACTTTGGGTAAACCAGCTAAACAATCACTACACCATGATGCCCAAACATCTACCACTACCGTTTTGCCTTTGTATTTGTTAAACACCGCCTTTAAAGTGGTTTCCCCTCCATTTAATTGGATTACCTTTTCGGCTAATGCGGTTTCTGAAAACTGTGTTTTTGTTTCTTGTTTTGCACAAGAAAATAAGATGATACTGGTTAAAATAGTTACTATTTTTTTCATGTTTTTTTTTATTGAGTGGTGACTAATTTACGAATGTTTTTTAGTTTTTTGAACTTCTTACCCATTTAAAAGTGAGCTATATAACAATGTAGTTATTAAAACAAAGCGATGTTGCAAACGCTACGTTAATATACTATTCATTATAAAAAATACAAAACCCTCAAAATCAAATGATTATGAGGGTTTTTGCGGAGAATGAGGGATTCGAACCCCCGGTCCTGTGACAGACAACAGTTTTCAAGACTGCCGCATTCGACCACTCTGCCAATTCTCCAGAGTCACATTAATTATATTCTTAATGCGAGTGCAAATATAACAACCTTTTTTGATAAAGCAAGCGCTTACAAGCACTTTTTTTAAAGTTTTTTTTAACTCTTTAATAATGAGATTCATTCAACCAAAAAAAAACTTTGTATTGCTACAAAGTTTTTTAAAATGTATGTGTTTTAAGTATTCTAAAAGTTAAAGGCAACTCCTATATTTCCAGATATTTGATTGTGTAATTTATTCGCATCTGTCAAAGTACCTGTTTTATATTTAGAAATAGGTGCTATAAACTCTACATAGACTCCTAACCCATCTGAAAAGAAATAACGTGCACCTAAGTGTGCTCCAAAGTTTTTAATACCAATATTTAACCCTGGATACAAATCAAAATTATCATCAATATTTAAAATACTACCAATATTAGCATTTAACATGGCTTTTACATCAATTCTATCTCCAAATTTTGGGTCAAAACCAGATGACAATCCTAAAGCATAATTAGATGCTATTCCTGCGGAAAAATTTTCTCCAAAACCGTAATAATAAGCTAAATTAATACTAGTTGCACGATCCTGAATACCTGCACCTACATGTATTTTTTGATCTCCTTTTCCTTTATAAACTTGTGCACTTACCATTGTAAAGCTAAAAATAGCGATTGCTAAAATAATATTTTTCATAATTTAATTTTCTTTTTTTAAGTGCTACAAATGTACTTATTTTTATTATTGCTATGTTTAATTTTATAAAAAACTATTCGCTTTTTATAAAAAGTTATTTTTCAAATAAAACAATGGTTTCTACATGTGCAGTATGTGGAAATTGATCTACTAAACTAATTTTTTTAAGTTGATAACCTGCGTTTATTAATTCTTCGGTATCTCTTGCTTGTGTTGCTGGATTGCACGATACATAAATCATGCGTTCTGCTCCTAAACGGATTACTTTACGCAATGTTTTAGGTGCAATACCTGAACGGGCAGGATCTAATATTATAGTTTGTATTTTTCCTTTATACTCTGGATGTTCTAATAAAAATTTACCTACATCTGCTGCAAAAAACTGTACGCCTTCTATTTTATTTCTACGTGCATTTTCTTTTGCATCTTTAATTGCCGAAGCAACAATATCTACTCCTATAATTTGAGCATTGTTACTTTTTGAGGCTACAATTTGCCCTATGGTGCCTGTACCACAAAACAAATCCATCACAATTTTACCGTCAATAGTATCTTTACGTTCTAAAACATAATCTACAACTTTACTATATAATTTTTCGGCCGATTTTGGGTTGGTTTGAAAAAAGCTTTTCATGCTAATTTCAAAATCAAGACCCAATAGTGTTTCTACTACTTTTTCTTGCCCATAAACTACTACGGAACTCCCTGTATTTGATAAGGTTCTATCCCCTGTTTCATCATTTATGGTATGTATAATTCCTGCTAAACGATTACCAAATAACTTTTTAAATAATGCCACAAAACCATCCATATCAAATGTATCTAAATCTTTTGATGTGGTTACTAAATTAAATAATAATTTATCAGCTTTTAACACGGTTTTACGTACTACTAAAAACCGAAAAAATCCTTCTCTTTTAGGTGCATGCCAAGGTGCTAAACCAGATGCTTTACAAAAATTACCTATTATTTTTAAGTTATCTTCTACTTGTTTATCAAATAACCCTGAGTCCTTTTCTAAATCTACCCCACACCACCAAGTACCGCGCTTTTTAAACCCCAAAGCAAACTCATCAACATCCGTTTTTAAGTTGTAATCATAGCGTATTGCCGAAAAACCATACTCCATTTTATTACGGTAATGAAACACTTCTGGCGAGGTAATAAACTCATCAAACTTATCTTCAATATCTTCTACTTTACCAATACGTTTAAAAAGCTCCATTGTGCTCTCCTTTTTGTATTTGTGTTGTAAAGCTATGGGTAATTTTATATAGGGTGCTCCTGGTATTTCTTGATAGGGTACTTCAATTTCGTCTTTTGATTGACGTAATACTTCCTCTAACTTGCACTCCGCATAACGCTTGCTTGATTTTTTAACTTGCGTACGTACCAATTGCCCTGGTAATGTATTGGGTACAAATATTACAAATTCACCTTCTTCATTGCGTATTTTACCAATACCTTTGCCTCCAAAAGCATACTTTTCTATTTCTATCTCTATAAATTCGCCACGTTTTACAAACTTATTCCGTTCTCTTTTTGCCATAATACTACTTTTACGAGCGCAAATTTAGGCAATTATTTAGAGTCTTTTACTTAAACAAATTTAAAAATGCAATTTTATTGGTTTTAGATATCGGAACTTTATTTCCGTTTATCAACAACAAAAATCCATTATCATCAATTTTACTTACAAAATCAAGATTTACAACCTGTAATTCATTACATTTAAAAAAGTTATTATTTAGTTGTTTTTCAAATTTACTCAACGCGTCTAAACTAAAATAGACCTCTCCTCCTTTAACTTGTATTTTAGTCGTTTCTCCAACCTGTTCAATACAATAAATATTATTTTGAATAATACAAGATACTCCTTTTAATGTAAGCACTATAAGTTTATTATTATGTGCAATATTATTTAATAGCAACTGCGCTAAATTGGCTTTATTGTCATGTAAATTTTTAAATTTATTTACTGCTATTGCTTCCGTTATTGCCTTTTTTAAATGCTTATCATTAATTGGTTTTAAAATATAATCCGTTGCATGTTTTTTAAAAGCTTCTATAGCATATTCACTATAAGCGGTTACAAATATAATTTGAAAATTTATTGTTTTTAATTGTGATAATAGCTCAAACCCATTAATACGCGGCATTTGAATGTCTAAAAATAAAATATCTGGTTGATTGCTATTTATAGCATCAATAGCATCTTCTGGCTGTTGATAGCTGCCAATTATTTCAATTTCAGGAAATAGATTTTCTATTTTTTGATGCAACCCTTTTAGGTTAAAATCTTCATCATCAACTAATATTGCGGTAACTGTACTCATATTTTTGTTATGGTAAATGTAATGTTGGTTCCTTTGTCTTCTCTATTAGGGTGTAACGGTATTTTATTATAAATTATTTTCCATTTTTTATTCTGATTTAAATAGCGTAATCTATCTTTTAATACTGCTGATGAGTTTTTCTTTTTTGGTAAATTTCTTACTGTATTAAGCATTCCTACTCCATCATCTATAACAGATACTTGGTAGGTTTTTTTATCTATATAAGTGAATTTTATAATTACAGTTCCATTTTCTTTTTTATTAAAAATACCATGATTTACAGCATTTTCCACAACAGGTTGCAATAACATTGTAGGTATTTTTATGGTATTCCTATTTAATTTATCATCAACAGTTATTACATAGGAGAGTTTGTCTTTAAATCGTAGTTTTTCTATTTCTAAATAATTATTTAACAATTGTACCTCTTCTTTTAAAACTATGTTTTTTTGTTTAGAAAGTTCAAAAAATTGGCGAATTAAACTTGAAAACAAAACCAAATATTCTTCGGATGCTTTAAAATTATTTTGATTGATGTAATATTGAATTGCCGAAAGTGAATTGAATACAAAATGTGGGTTCATTTGACTACGCAATGCATATAGTTCTTGTTCTGCTAATTGCTGCTGTATTTGTGCTTTCCGTTTTATTTTATTTTGATAACGCTTAATTATAAAAAACAAGAAAAGCAGCCCTAAAATACTTAAAGCTATTTTAAAAAATATTGTTTGATACCAAAGCGGGGTAATACAAAAAAAAGCTGATTTACTTTTATCACCAGACTTTATACTTAATTGGTAATCATTTGGAGGTAAATTTGCGAATGTAATTTTATTTGAAGTAGAAGTAACCCATTGGTTTTGAATAGGCTTTAATTGATAGCTAAAACTATTATTTTGATCTTCCGAAAAATCAATAGTTTCTATCGTTACCTGCAATTGCCCCCCAATACTATATTTTATTTTTTTATTTTTTATTGAGCTATTATTGTACACAATAGCATCAATGTCAATATTTATAAATTGATTGTTTTTTACTTTTAAAACGGGTATAATACTTACACCTTCATTACTACTGGCTAAAATTTCCCCATCATTAATAATAACCGAGCTGATGTTATTACTATTTAAACCGTCATTTATGGTGTAATTATTTATGTATTTAAATTTATTATCAATCTTTTTATAATGCCAAACTCCTTTATCTGTTGCCAGCCAAATATCATTATTATCTACAAATGCGGCATGTACATTCAGGTAATTAGACAACTCTAATAACTCTGTTTTATTAAAATCCGTTATATAGGCTCCAAAACCTTTTGTACATACAATTAATTGATTTCTGTTAAATTTAGAAATTGATACAATAGGTTTGTTTTTAAACTCACTATCTTCTCTTAAGGTCACTATACTGTCTGTTTTAAGCACTTTTAACCCACTTACAGTTGCAACTAAAATTTTATGCTTGTATTTCATTATAGAGAGTATTCCTTTTTGCTTATACTTTTGTAGTGTTTTATGGCTTTTAGGGTTTATTTTATTAACTCCATAAGATGTATTTGCATAAAGGTATCCATTTAAATATACCAAACTTCTTTCGCTATTAGGATTTTTTCTTATAATTGATTTTTTATTTTTTAAAGCGCCTTTATTATTAACTTGTAGTATGGTACAATCTGTTATATAATAGTTAATGTCTAATTCTTCAATATAGTTAGCGTCATAAATATAATTATCAATTTCATAAAATGGTGTAAACTTTTTACTGATTTTGTTATACTTATAAAATCCTTTTCTATATACACTTGCTATTACTTCTCCATTTACTTTTTGTAATTTTCTTACTTTTTTATTTTGCAGTAGATATTTTGCTTTTTGCTTGGAATAGGGTAGAAAATATACTCCATCATCAAAGGTTGCAATCCAAATATTTTTATTTTTATCGATAAATGAAAAATGAGATTTTAATTTTTTAGGAATTTCAATTATCTTTTTTAACGCGTATTGATCAGATAAATAGCCTACAAAATTTTCACCTGAAAATTGAATGTTATTATTTGCTGTCGAAAATCTAATATATTTTCTGGGTTGAATTACAGCTCTTTTTTCAATATATTTTAATGTATTTAAATTTAAAAAACACATTACATTATCACTTACCCAACAGAATAAACTGTCATTAACTTGTCCTTTATAATGTCCTTTTTCTGATGCATATTTAGTTTTATAGCTACTCAATACTAGCCCTTCTTTATCATAAACTTGTAGCAATTTTTTTTGTAAATTTGTAAAAATGTAGTCCACTTTATCATGAATCACATGTTCTTCATGACCATTTTTTGCAAATATAACGTTAGGTTTCCATTTGCCGTTTACTACCCTATATTCTTTTTTCCGATCGTAAAATCTAATTTCATTTTTATTTTGATTAATAGATTTTGGATATAAAATTTCATTAGTTAGTTCGCTTTTAAAACTATATACCACATCATTTTTAATATATCCCAGCTTATTAGCTTTCGTAAAATACCAAATTTTATTATCATGGCCTACGCGTATATCCCAAATTTCATTAGTAGGTAAGCCGTTTTTAGTGGTAAATGTTTTAAAGTTTGTACCGTTATATTTAACCATACCGTTTTCCGTAATCATCCAAATATACCCATCATAATCTTGTACAATCTTATACACATGATTACTTGGTAAACCATTATTAATATTAAAATTTGTGTGTTTTTGAGCATAGCATTGCGTGTAAAAAAAACTACATAACAAGGTTATAAGTAAAATAATATGCTGTTTAAATATATTCAAAAATATTGTTTTAAATGACATATAAATATACACTATCCTTTTGCCATTACCAAAACAATATTTCTTAATCACTAGGTAATAGCCTTTTCTGAAGATAAGGAAGAGTTTATTTTACTAAAATAAAACGTATTTAAAAGTAGCCATAACAACTATTAAACTAAATAAATTCTTTAAAAAAATACTGTTTTGGAAGGAGTGAAAAAAATCGATAGCACAAATTTGCAATCCGTGTGTACTTTAATTTATTATTCGCTTTATTCATTCAAATTTACTCGTGGATCTAACCACGCGTACACCAAATCAACCAAAATATTAATAAACACAAACATGGTGGCAATTACAATTACGGAGCCCATTATTACGGGTAAATCCAAATTATTAAGGGCATCAACAATTTCTTTTCCTAATCCGTTCCAATTAAAAATATACTCTACAAAAACAGCTCCTGCCAATAAAGAAGCAAACCAACCTGATATTGCGGTTACTACAGGATTCATTGCGTTTTTAATGGCGTGGTTTTTAATAATGTTTATTTCAGACAGCCCTTTTGCACGTGCCGTACGAATGTAATCTTGGTTAAAAACTTCCAACAACGAGTTTCGCATTAGTTGTATAACTACCGCCAAGGGGCGGATGCCTAAAACAACTGCGGGTAGTATTAAATTTTTAAGTTTTAAATGGGTTTGCTCGCCAAAATCGTCCAATTCATACAAACTTCCTGTCATTTCTAAATGGGTGTATTTATGAAGTACATAACCAAATAACCAAGCAAATAGTATGGCACTAAAAAATGAAGGCACACTCATACCCAAGGTACTTAAAATTTGTATGGTTTTATCCAACCATGTGTCTTTATACAATGCCGAAAATACGCCGAAAATAATACCAATACATAAAGCAATGCTTATGGAAGCTACGGCTAAAATGGCGGTATTGGGTAAGGTTTCTGCTATGATTTCCCCTACTGGTTTTCCTTGCTTGGTAAACGACTCTCGTAAATATGGTACTTTAAGCACAACTGTAGTATTTGCTATTGAAAACAAAGGGGTTGCCGTATATTTTTGAGAAGTTAAACTGGTATAACTGTCTGGTGTATTTGTATGAAAGGAAATGGGCGACAAATCATTTACATAATACAAATACTGGGTGCTTATAGGTTTGTCAAAACCGTATTTCTTTTTAATAATAGCTACCTGCTCACTATTTTCATTTTGCCCTAACATCATTTTTGCGGGATCACCGGGTAAAATGGTAAACAAAAAAAAGATAACCGTTATCACTCCTAAAAGTGTTAATAGTGCGTAACCGAGTTTATATGTGAGGTATTTTATGATTGCTTAGGTGTTAGTGTAATTTGTTTTTTTGAAGGTTACTCCAAAAAAAAATGAGTATTTCATCAATTGATAATTCTATATAAGAGTCCTATTGGAAAAATAATTAATCCAATATAAAAAATATATTTTCCGTGTTTTCTATCTTTTTCAAAATATGAAAAAACCTTTTGTCCGTTCGGAAGAGTTTTTTTTAGAGGTCATTAATGAATATCCTATTACTAAACCAAAAAAACCGCCTAAAAAAGCAAAAATATATCCCGCTATTATCCAAAGTTTTTGATTTCCCTCTGGTTTTCTCAAATCCTTTATGCGTTCTTCCTTTAATGATGATAATAAGTTCTTATCAATTGATTTTCCTCGCTCAATTAATATTTTTTGAGCTAATGAATAATCAAATGCTCCCCACTCGTCTGATTTTAAGAGAATATCATAGAGTTCTTCATTAGTAAAATCAAACAAGTAATAATCTGAATTAACATTTTCAATTAAAATTTCACTTTCTTTTTCAATTATGGAATTCGCTTTTTTAAAATCAACCTGTTTTATTCTTACTTCAATCTCATTTCTTAATGTACTCCCTGCAAAAGTAACATCAACAGGAGGTGAATTATCGCCTATAATTGTATCAATGTTGTTTTTATTTAACAAGTTTTCAACTTCTTTTGCTTGTTCTAAACTTATAAATTTTTTGAAAATGGAATATTGTTCTTTCATTCTATTTTTTAACTTTTTTAAACATAACCACTACTTATTTTAAAACTGTTTACTGCAAACTGCTACTGCCTACTTTTTTTTTAAAACTGTGCACTAAAAACTGACTACTGAATACTTTTTAAAGTTCCAATTGATCAATATCTCTCCAATGTAATTTTTGCTTTATAGTAGCTTTATCTATTTCTAAAATCCCTGGATTAGCACGTACAACCGTTTTTAAAGCGGTACCGTCACAAAAATAGAATGGGAAATTTAAATTGTATTCCTTAATTTTTGAAGCTCGTGTTGGCGCATCTTCAGCAGTTAAACCAATTACGGTATAACCTTTTGTTATGGCATTATCCGTTAGCGTTTTAATTGCTTTAAAACCTTCGTCACTTGATTTTTTAAAATCGTAAGCAACAATCATCAACACATTATCTTTACCTAAAATGAGTTCGGTATCATCTTGTGCTTCGGTTTCTATGGTAAAATCATGTACGGGAGGTTCTTCCGCTTCTCTCAATGTTTTTGTAGTTACTCCTATATTTTTACCGCCTTCAACAACTGGATAATCTCCAAAAGTAGTTTTAGTTACCGTTTTTCCGTTTACATCAAACGTCCACATATATTCAGTTAATTCAGGTAAAGCATCTGGAGCTGGCACCATACCTTCTACTATATTTTTTTCTACAGCATAAGGTCTGAAATCTTCAATTGGCAAATGATTTAGTGTATAATAAACAAACAAACCTGTTGCTATTGCTGATATGCTTAACAAACGCCAAGAATTAGTATCAAAACGTTTTGCTACAAACATAATTGCATATATAAGTACCGCAAAAAATACTGGAAACCACCAACCAATAACTCCTACTGCAAATAAAATAATTAATACAATAGAAGGCAATATACACTTAAAGTCTTCTTCTTTTTTATTCGGAAATATTTGCTTGTGGTATATAAATAAAATGATAGAAAAAAACGATAGCACCACATCTTTTTGGAATGTTTCCCAAGGTTTTAACTTTAAAGCATCTCCAAAACAACCACAATCGGTTACCTTATTAAAGTATGCTGAATAAAAGGTTAAAAATGTAAAAAATAACATCATTGCTAAGTTTGCTATGGTTACTAATTTAGATTTTAACCCAAAAATTAGTGCGGCTCCTAACACAATTTCAACGGCGCAAATTACACCTGCCATTAGTAAGGTATACGGTTGTAAAAATTCCATACCTAAAACGCCTTCTGTAAAATAATCTACTAATTTGTACGAAAATCCCATAGTATCATTCGCTTTTACAACTCCTGATACAATTAATAAACTACCAACTAATAACCTTGAAATGTATAATAATGTATTTTTCATAATTCCTTCTCTGTCTTTCAGATATTTCTCCTAAAGGGAAAAAAATCTTTAAATTTATAATTATTTATTTTCTTCTTCGTTTAATAAAATTAATGCAAAAACCGAATAATTAATCATGTCTTGATAATTAGCATCAATACCTTCACTTACTAAGGTTTTACCTTGATTGTCTTCTATTTGTTTAACACGCAATAGTTTTTGTAAAATCAAATCGGTTAAAGAGGAAATTCGCATTTCTCTCCACGCCTCACCATAATCATGATTTTTGGCTTCCATTAATTCCTTAGTAATTTTAAATTTTTCAGTATATAAAGCAACGGCTTCATTTAAATTTAAATCAGGTTGTTCCACCACTCCTTTTTCTAATTGTATTAACGCCATAATGGAGTAATTGATAATACCAATAAATTCACTCGCCTGCCCTTCATCAACCTTTTGCACTGCATTTTGTTGTAAACCTCGTATGCGTTGTGCTTTAATAAAAATTTGATCGGTTAAGGATGGTAAACGTAAAATACGCCACGCACTCCCGTAATCTTTCATCTTATTGGTAAACAAATCCGTACAAGTTTTTACTACTCCATTATATTGTTTGTTTGTTTTTTGCATTGATACTTACTTTATTTTGCGTAAATTTCGTTGATTTTTTGCTGAATAACAAATTATTTTAAAACTAAAATGACAATAAACTGTAACGGAAAATTAATAGCCCTCAACACCCCCAAGGTAATGGGTATTGTAAACTTAACTCCTGATTCTTTTTATGACGACGGAAAATGCAGCACCCTAAATTTAGTAATGCAACAAACCGAAAAAATGCTTACTGATGGAGCAACCTTTATTGATGTAGGTGCCTACAGCTCTCGCCCAAATGCAAAACACATTACCGAAACGGAAGAAATACAACGTATATTACCCATTGTTAAGGAATTGGTTTGTCAATTTCCTGAAATTATCTTATCAATTGACACCTTTAGAAGTAAGGTTGCAAAAGCGTGTATAAACGAAGGTGCTGCTATAATAAATGATATTTCGGCAGGTAATATGGATGCTAAAATGATGCAAACCGTAGGTGAGTTAAGTGTGCCATATATTATGATGCACATGAAAGGTACACCACAAAATATGCAAGAAAATCCTGAATATAAAAATATTACACTTGAAGTGTTGCACTATTTTTCTGAAAAAATAGCGGAGGCAAGAGCCCATAAAATCAATGATATTATTATTGATCCTGGATTTGGATTTGGAAAAACAATTGCTCATAATTATCAATTAACAAACCAATTGGAATTATTTAATAGTATTAACGTACCTTTATTAGCAGGTTTTTCAAGAAAATCAATGATTTATAACGTATTAAAAACTGATGCGCAACACGCCCTAAACGGCACCACAGCACTCCATTCATTAGCACTATACAAAGGTGCCAAAATTTTACGCGTGCACGATGTTAAAGAAGCAGTAGAGTGTGTAAAATTGGTTGAAAGGTTGAAAGGTTGAAAGGTTGAAAGGTTGAAAGGTTGAAAGGTTGAAAGGTTGAA
>CAZSQD010000013.1:0-7082 GCA_964608925.1 uncultured Kordia sp. | reverse complement strand
AGGTTATTTTCTCCTTTGGAGAAAATAAATTGCTTTGTACAAGTTATATAACGTATTAAAAGTTAACAAAAATTATGAAAAACATACTATTTTTATTCGTCATTTGCTTTATTTCTTGTCAAAAAAAAACGAACGTTATTGATGGTAATACACTATTAAAAAATGTACCTTCAAAAGTATTTATTCCAAATAATACAAGTAAAATTAACATAAACGATACCATTATAAATTTTAAAAACACATTTAAACGCTTACCAAACACTGAGTTTTCTAAATTTTATTTAAAAGAACACTCAAAAACCTATATGCCTTATTTTAACTTAACCCTAAATTTAAGTATTAATGGTAAAATTACTTTAGATGGCACACCCAATAGCCGAAAATATTTATATAAAGATATTACTGAATTTATTGATTTTGCTTCTGGCGGAAAAACAACAATGCTACATTTAAATTTTGATGAAAACGTTACGGTTACCCAATTTTATTCCTTTTTACAATTTATAAAACCCATTAAAACAGCTAAAATAAAAATTAATAATAATCTATTTATTTATAATACCAAAAACTTACCAGATTGCGATTGCAGTTTGTAACGCAATACTCAATAAATTTTTATATTTTTACAAAAAAGAACACTGTGTTAGAAAACTTAAACTTTTTAGACTTTTCCTTTATTGATGCCATTGATATTGCGTTGGTTGCTCTACTACTCTATTACGTATATCGTTTAGTAAAAGGTACGGTTGCCATTAATATTTTTATAGGTATTGTTATTGTTTATTTAATTTGGGAGCTTACTAAAGCACTACATATGGATGTATTGAGTAGCATTTTAGGTAAATTTATTAGTGTAGGCGTTTTTGCTTTAATTGTAGTTTTTCAACAAGAAATACGTAAGTTTTTATTAATGATTGGATCTACTAAAGTATTTACGGATAGTAAATTATTGCAAAATTTTAATTTCAATCAGCAACATTTTTCTTCTACTACGGATATAAAAGCGGTTTTAAATGCGTGCAACAAATTAGCAACAACTAAAACAGGAGTGCTATTGGTTTTTGGACGTAAAAATAATTTAGAATTTATTAAAAATACTGGTGATGTTATGAATATTGCCCTTACCCAACCTATTATTGAAAGTATCTTTTATAAAAACAGTCCGCTGCATGATGGAGCAGCAATTGTAGAAAATAATATTATTATTGCCACACGTGCTATTTTACCCGTTTCTAATAGTAAAACCATACCCAGTAGGTTTGGTTTGCGTCATAGAGCAGCCATTGGTATTACTGAAAAAACAGATGCTGTTGTTTTAATTGTTTCTGAAGAAAGTGGCAAATTATCCTATATTAAAAATGGTGAATTTATATTATTTAATGATACTGACGAACTTCAAAAAATAATGACCGAAGATTTAAGTTAATCGTAGAGTGATAGCAATTTAACACTCCTCCCTTTCATTTTTAAGTAATACTCCGTGAGATTGTCACACCTCACTTTCAGGAGGTCCACAATGACGTAATGTTTCGTATTTCTGTAAATTGAATAGTGTGATTATAAATTTCGCTTTCCAACTTCCTCTATCAAAAAAAAGGCACCCTTTACAGAGCGCCTTAAATTGTATTCTATGTTAACCAAAAATTAGATTACTTCTCCGTACAAATCAAAATCGGTAGCTTCTGTAATTTTTATATTTGCAAATTCTCCTTGTTTTAAGTAAAATTTCTCTGCATTTATTAATACTTCGTTATCAACATCTGGCGAGTCATATTCTGTTCTACCAACAAAGTAACCACCTTCCTTACGGTCAATCATACAACGAATAGTTTTACCTACAAACTCCTGATTTAATTCCCAAGAAATTTGCCCTTGAATTTCCATAATTTCATTAGCGCGTTGTTGCTTTACTTCTTGCAGAACATCATCTTCTAAAACATAAGCTCCTGTGTTTTCTTCATGTGAATAGGTAAAACATCCTAAACGCTCAAAACGCATTTCAGTAACCCAATTTTTTAGTAACTCAAAATCTTCTTGTGTTTCCCCTGGGTATCCTACAATTAGGGTGGTACGTATTGTCATTTCAGGTACTAATTTTCTAAAATCTTTTATTAATTTGGTAGTTTTTACTTGCGTAGTACCCCTTTTCATTGATTTTAGCAATTTATCAGAAATATGCTGTAACGGTATATCTAAATAATTACAAATTTTAGGTTCTTTTTTCATCAACTCCAACACATCCATAGGAAATCCTGTTGGGAATGCATAGTGCAACCTAATCCACTCAATACCTTCAACCTTTACTAAGTTTTCTAATAACTCAGCTAAGTTCCTTTTTTTATAAATATCTAACCCGTAATACGTTAAATCTTGTGCTATTAAAATCAATTCTTTTACGCCTTTTGCTGCTAATTTTTCAGCTTCAATAACCAGATTTTCTATAGGTGTTGATCTATGTTTACCTCGCATTAAAGGAATGGCACAAAAACTACATGGGCGGTCACAACCTTCTGCTATTTTTAAATAGGCATAATTTTGAGGTGTTGTGGTTAAACGCTCCCCTATTAGTTCATGCTTATAATCTGCTCCTAGAGCTTTTAATAATTGTGGCAATTGTGTAGTACCAAAATAAGCGTCTACATTGGGTATATCCTTTTCTAAATCAGGCTTATAACGCTCACTCAAACATCCTGTTACAAAAACTTTATCTACCTCGCCAGCTTCTTTTTGCTGCATATACTCTAAAATAGTATTTACTGATTCTTCCTTGGCGTTGTTTATAAAACCACACGTATTAATAACCACAATGTTACCTTCCTCTTCATGTACAACCTCTTTACCGTTTGCTTTTAGTTGCCCCATAAGTACTTCACTATCGTACACATTTTTTGAACATCCTAAAGTAATAACGTTAATTTTATTTTTTTTGAGTGATTTTGTTCTCATAATTTTATTTTGAAGGGCAAAGATACAATGTTATGTGTAAACCTTTTGCTTTTTTTTGAACTTGCTTGCTTTTGCGTTAATATCCCGATAATTATTGGGAATAGCAACCTCCTTTTTGCGTTAGTGATTATAGTGGCATCCTTTTTTTGGTGGCGTTTATGCCAAAAAAAGATATAACGGTAAGCACGACCTCATGAGGTACGATATGAGGTAACGCCCAAATAAAAAGTAATTTCACCCTTAATACCAATTTAATTTTTGATGCAAAGTATCGGGCAGTTAAACCATTGGACTATCGCTCTGCTATTAAAAAAACCACAATTTAATTGCTAATACACAAATCATGACTACTACAATTTTCTTGATTGTTTCATCTCCCTTTTTTACGGACCACCTACTTGAAATCCAAGCGCTAGAAGCATTACCGATTGCTAAAATAAGTCCGTATTTCCAATTAATTTTATCATGATATGCAAATAACAATACCGCTGCAACAGTATATATACATACTACAGCTACTTTAGTAGCGTTTGATTTTACTAATGATAATCTATTTACATACGGCAATACAATAAGCATCATAAAACCAATACCTGCATTAATAAAACCTCCGTAAATACCTAAAAAGAAAAAAATTATAATAGAAATATATAAATATTTACCGGTAGTACGTTCTACCATTTCTGACAGACTTACTTTTGGTTTAAAAACCATCATAAGGACTACCATAACCATAATAATGGCTAATATTTTATTAAAGGTTTCTCCTTTTATATCAACCGCTATTTGCGCTCCTATTAAGGAACCAAAAAATGCTGATATCCCTAAATAAATACTAAATGGGTGTGTAGTTACTCCTTTTGTTTGAAAACCCTTTACTCCTATTGCGGTTTGTATTAATATAGCTACCCTATTGGTGCCGTTAGCAACACTTGGTGGTAAGCCCATAAAAATAAGCATTGGCATGGTTAATAAGGTGCCGCCACCTGCAATAGTATTAATAAAACCTGCTAAAAAACCGACCCCAATTAGCAATACATATTTTCCTATTTCTAAAAGTTCCATTAACTATTTTTTAGATGGTATGCAAGTAAGCCATCAATGGGTTTTTGTACAAAATTACCTACATTTAAACGAAATGATTTAAGCGCATATTTTAACTCATCTTGCAAATGATAAGCAATACTACCTACAAAGTGTATTGGTAAATCATACACATTATCATGTTGGGTAATTTGATTTTCTATAAAGTTTGAAAATCCTTTTCTGATAATATCTACACAATAAGGCTCCTTTTTATGTGTGATTAAAAAAGGTGCAAAATGAGCTAAATATGTATTTGGATTTCCTTTTTGATATAAATTAATTTTAACATCATCAGGGTTTAAATTATATGTTTCTTGAAACATATCATAAAGCTTTTTAGGCATTTTTTTATAAAAATAATCACGTAATAATAATTTACCAAAATAATTACCTGAAGCATCATCCATTAATAAATAACCTAAAGATGGTATTTTTGTTTTAATTTCATTTTTCCCATCATAATAACAGGTGTTACTACCCGTGCCAATAATACATACAATCCCTTTTTTACCTTCTGAAACTGAAAATGCAGCTGCATAAATATCTTCTTTTACCGCTACCGTGGTTGCGTTGGCAAAAACCTCTATAACAATATTTTTTAAAATTTCTTTTGGTGTAGCTGTACCACAACCTGCTGCATAAATATAAACAACTGTAATTTCATTTACATATTGCATTACTTCATTGTTTGATGTAATAGTTTTATATAAGTCCGATTCTGAAAAAACGGAAGGATTTAATCCTTCTGTAACAGAAGTACTTACACGTTCTTTTTGAGTATTTAAAAGTATCCAATCCGTTTTTGTTGAACCACTATCTGCAATTAATATCATACTAATTTATTTAATCTAAACTTGCTGAATAAATTGTTAAATCTACCAATTTATTAGCATATCCAAATTCATTATCATACCATGAAATTAACTTGAAAAAATTAGCATTTAGCTCAATAGAAGCTGCTGCATCAAAAATTGAAGTACGCGTATCACTTACAAAGTCTTGCGATACTAACGGATCCGTTTCATATCCTAAAATCCCTTTTAACTCCCCTTTTGAAGCTTTTTCTATTACTTTTTTAATTTCTGCTAATGATGTTGACTTTGTTGTTTTTATGGTTAAATCTACTACAGAAACATCAGCTGTAGGTACTCTAAACGCCATACCTGTTAATTTACCTTTCAATTCTGGTATTACTTTAGAAACTGCTGCTGCTGCACCTGTTGTTGTGGGTATAATATTATTCATAGCCGCTCTACCTCTTGACCATTTACCTGAAGGTCCATCTACTGTTTTTTGGGTAGAAGTTGCCGCATGAACGGTTGTCATTAACCCTTCTGATAACCCGAAGTTATCATTAATTATTTTAGCAAGTGGAGCTAAACAGTTAGTAGTACATGATGCGTTAGAAATAACAGTATCGCTTGCTTTTACATCTTTATGATTCACTCCCATAACAAACATAGGAGCGTCCTTAGAAGGAGCTGATAAAATAACTCTTTTCACACCTTTATCTGCTAAATGTAAATTTGCTTTTTCTATAGTGGTAAAGAAGCCTGTACATTCTAAAATATACTCCGCCCCTACTGTATTCCATTGTATATCTTCAGGGTTTCTTTCTGCAGTAATTCTAATTTCATTACCATTTACAATTAATTTCCCTGCTTTACTTTCTACAGTACCGTTAAACCTTCCATGTACGGAATCATATTTTAATAAATACGCTAAATAATCTACCGCTAACAAATCATTAATTGCTACTACTTGTACATTTTTATTTATTATGGCTGCTCTAAAAGCTAATCTTCCTATTCTTCCAAATCCATTTATCCCTATTTTAATCATATCCTTTATTTTTATTATATTGATAATATATCTGATATTCTTAATAATTCAGTATTTATACTATTTTTACATTTTGTTATTTCAACAATTGGTGTCGTAACTATTACATTATTACGAATACCCACCATTACATTTTGTTCTCCATTTAACAAAACCTCTACTGCTTTTACTCCAAATCTACTCGCTAATACACGATCAAAACAAGAAGGGCTTCCACCTCTTTGTAAATGACCTAAAACAGTTACTCGGGTTGAGTAATTTTCCATATTTTTTTTAACATAATCAGCCAATTCAAATACATTTTTACCTGTTTTATCTCCTTCAGAAACAATTACAATACTAGAGGTTTTTCCGTTACGTTTACTTCTTTTCAAACTTTCTATCAATTGCGCTACAGGCAACTCTTCTTCTGGTATTAAAATTTCTTCTGCACCAGCTCCTACACCAGCATTTAATGCTATAAAACCTGCATCACGCCCCATAACTTCTACAAAAAACAAGCGATCATGTGAGCTTGCGGTATCTCTAATTTTATCTACCGCTTCAATTACGGTATTTAACGCAGTGTCATAACCAATGGTAAATTGAGTGCCAAAAATATCATTGTCAATTGTACCTGGAATTCCAATTACTGGTACATTATATTCCTTGCTAAATAAAGCACCACCCGTAAATGTACCATCTCCACCAATTAAAACCAATGCATCTACATTTTCTGAAACTAAATTATCAAATGCTTTTTTTCTACCTATTGCTGTCCTAAATGCTTTTGAACGTGCCGATTTTAATATGGTTCCTCCTTTATTAATAATGTTTTTTACATTTCTTGATGTTAATTCAATCGTATCATTTTCAATAATACCATCATAACCTCTATAGTAGCCTATACATTTTACCTTGTAATATGCACATGCTCTAACTACAGCTCTTATTGCAGCATTCATACCTGGAGCATCACCTCCAGATGTCATTACTCCTATTTTTTTTATTTGTTTTTGCATATTATTTTTATAGATACGTAAAGTTAATAAATACTTCCTTAAAAACTCAATCTATACACACTTAATACCAAAATTCTAATAAAAAAAAGATATAAATTTGGGCGTTTCCCCTTCATAAAATCGGGGTCATGTCATCGTTACTATCTTTATGCTTTAACGGTAGCATTTGCAGCTTAAAAAAAGAGCTCCTAAAATCGCTTTCTTTTA
>CAZSQD010000012.1:7980-23614 GCA_964608925.1 uncultured Kordia sp. | reverse complement strand
TAACAAAAGGTAAAAAATTAGCGGAAAACTTTAAACAATGTGCCTCAAATGACTTAAATGTAATTGTTTATAATTTTGTTGATATGCTTTCACATTCAAAAACAGATATGAATATCATTCAGGAGTTAGCAAGTGATGATAAAGCCTACCGATCTTTAACATTGAGCTGGTTTAAAAACTCTCCGCTGTTAGATATTATCATACAAGCGCAAGCATTGGGCATGAAATTAATTATTACTACGGATCATGGTACAATTAACATAACCAACCCCACTAAAGTAATTGGCACTAAAAGTATTAGTGATAATTTACGCTATAAAACTGGGCGCAGCATGAGTTATGAGGAAAAAGATGTATTGGTAGCAAAGGATCCTAAAACCATTCATTTACCACGTTTAAACATGAATAGCTCCTTCATTTTTGCGAAAACGGATTTGTTTTTTGCATATCCAAATAATTTTAATCATTATGTGGGTTATTATAAAAATACGTATCAACACGGTGGCGTGTCTTTAGAAGAAATGATTATTCCGTTTGTGGTATTGGAACCGAAGTAAAAAAAGAGTTCATCCTAACCTTCCTTAGGTTAGGAACTGCTATGGATAAATATAAATGCTGAAGCATTTATATTTATTAGCGTATTGTATCTTTGCTAAAATAATATTTTATTTTAAATGAAAGTAACCTACCCTTTATCTGAAATTAAAACTATTGCACAGCAATTAGTTGCACAGTTTGATTGCCCAAAAACACTATTGTTTTATGGTAATATGGGCGTGGGAAAAACAACACTAATAAAAGAAATAGCATTGCAGTTAGGTGTTACTGAAGCCACTACAAGTCCTACGTTTTCATTGGTAAATGAATATAAAGGAACATTTGCAAAAATATTTCATTTTGATTTTTATAGAATTGAAGATGAAATAGAAGTCTATGATATTGGTATTGAAGATTATTTTTATCAAAATGCTTGGTGTTTAGTAGAATGGCCAGAAAAAATACCAAATATTATTCCTGAAGAAGCAATTGCAATTGAAATTATGCTTGCTAAAAATGGTAACCGAGTTTTAGAAATCAAATCGGTTATATAAAATATCTCATAAATTATTCGTAATTTGCTTCAAACCAACTAATACACATTATGAGTTCACTTTCTCCTTTTTCTAAACAACAACTATTACCGCAAGAGGAAACTTTAGAAATTCAACGTAAAAAAGGAGCCCTTTTTATAGGTTTACCTAAAGAGAGTTGCTACCAAGAAAAACGAGTTTGTTTAACTCCAGATGCTGTTGCTGCTTTAGTAGCACAAGGCAATCGGGTAATGATAGAAAGTAATGCCGGTGCCGCTTCAAATTTTACGGACAAGGATTATAGTGAAGCAGGTGCACAGGTTACAAAAGACACTAAAAAGGTGTTTTCTTGCCCTATTATTTTAAAAGTAGAACCACCTTCATTGACCGAATTGAAATTGATAAATTCGCAAACCTTATTAATTTCGGCATTACAAATTAAAACACAAACTAAAAAATACTTTGAAGCACTTGCTGCTAAACGCATTACGGCATTGGCTTTTGAATTTATAAAAGATGACGGTGGTACTTTTCCTGCAGTACGAGTACTGAGTGAAATTGCAGGTACTGCTTCAGTATTAATATCTTCGGAATTGTTAGCCAATACTAATAATGGAAACGGATTATTATTGGGTAATATTTGTGGAGTTCCCCCTACCGAAGTAGTTATTATTGGTGCAGGAACGGTAGGACAATTTGCTGCAAGGTCAGCAATTGGATTGGGTGCAAATATTAAAGTGTTTGACAATTCATTAGCTAAACTACGTAGTTTACAAGCTAATTTAGGGCAAACTATTTACACATCTACCCTACAACCTAAAAATTTATTTAAGGCATTAAAACGCTGTGATATTGCAATTGGTGCCGTTAGAGGAAAAAATAGAGCACCCATTTTAGTTAGTGAAGAAATGGTAGAACAAATGAAACCAGGGGCCGTAATTATTGATGTAAGTATTGATATGGGCGGTTGTTTTGAAACTTCTAAAATTACTACACATGATAACCCTACGTTTATAAAACATGATGTTATCCATTATTGTGTACCCAATATTCCTTCAAGGTATTCACGTACTGCCTCCAACGCTATTAGTAATATTTTTACGCCTTATTTGTTAAAAATTGCTGAAGATGGTGGTATTGAAAATGCCATTAGATTTGATAGTGGTTTAAAAAATGGTTTGTATTTTTACCACGGTATTTTAACCAGTAAGTCGGTTTCCGATTGGTTTGATTTACCATATAGTGACGCTAACTTGTTAATTTTTTGATTGCGGGGCAATAGCCTATATCAATAATTATTAGGAGGTTTTAATTCCTTGACATTTTATATCTAATTTAAATAAACTGAAACTTAATTTCTCATGCGCACCCCTGCGCTGAAGGAAGTTTAATAATAATTTTTACAAATGAAACAATACAAAACCGTATACCAGCTTTTTAATGAGCTACCAAAAAAGCCTACTAATTGGCAAAAAATAGTAGATTTAGCAGTTTTAAAAAACTACAATAAATACGACATTCTTTGTGATTCTGATAAAAACCCAGAAAAACTATTTTTTATAAAATCAGGGATTGTTAGAAAATATATTATTGATGAAAACGGAAAAGAATACAACAAATATTTACTTTCCGAAAATCAAATAGTACTTTCTTTAACTGCAATAGCTACCAAAAGTACTTCTCGTTTTACTATAGAATGTCTTACAGATGTGGAATTGTATGAAATTAATTACAACGATTTAATGACCGTTTTAATGCAAGATATTGAGCTATTAAAACTATACACCAATATGCTACATCAATTTTTTGTGTATATGGAACGTATTGAAATTGAAAAAGTAACGCTAACTGCCTCTCAAGGATATGATCTTTTCTGTAAAAGAAACCCATTTATTGCCAAAAACACCAAATTACTTCATATAGCATCTTATTTAGGTATTACAGCCATTCAATTAAGTAGAATTAGAAAAGAGTTGAAAAATAGTTAAATTTTAAAAAAACAAAACGGGAAAGCTAACCTAAAACAACTATTTAAAGTTACTGTTTTAAACCAAAAAAAAAACTCCAATATGGCTAATTGACGTTTTTACTTTTTATCTTTAAACTTTTGCCGTTTTTACATTTATTGTGTTTACTCCTCTTACGCCACTCGTTGCAAACGAGCAGTAGCGCACACTATTTTTATTTTTCACGAGCGGTAGCGGGGGTTCTACCACCCGCTACCATTTTACCAAATGCCATAAATCAAAAATAGAAACAATTAAAAACATCATAATAACTAAAACCCCTATTACTATAGATGATACTTCCCAAATCAATATTTTAAGCTCTTTGTATGTATTAAGATTTTGTATGTTTTTGATTTCTTTATATGTTTTGTATTGATTTTTTATATTCAAAATTGAGTATAAAAATGCGATAGTCAAAACCACACCAAAAAGATAATATCTAGTCATAATTCTTTCATTTTAAAAATCTCTTGGAGACAATGTTCCCCCAGCTACCGCTCGTTTGTAACGAGTGGCGCTTTATTACTTTTTTTTACCTTAAAACTAATTTAAACTATCTTTTACTACTTCAAAATCTAATGTAAAATAATCTGATTTTAACTCATAGTCTGTACAATAATAATCTATAAATATTTCTAATTTATTATTACCTATTTCTGTTGGTAATATCTTGTAATCATATTCTATAGATGAAATAGTTACACTATCTTTTGTAACACCGTTTATTTTAGTATAAATAACCTCTTTACAACTTGGAGGGTTAGCATAGTCTAACTCTATTTTTAGTGAGTCTTGCAATTTAACAACTTCTTTTAAAACGGCTATTTTACTAAATTTTTTATCACCATACTCAATAAAGTTACCAGTAGAATCAATTTCAACTTTATAAAATGGATTTCCTTCTTCTTCAAATTTAATGTAATATTCAAAATTGGATTTATTATCAAAAACAACTACATCTTTAGTTGTTTTATCTTCTATATACTCAACTTTATAATTTAATACATAAGAAGTATTTTCATTACCCATATTTTTAATTATTTTAATATTTGATTTATATGATTATTCTTTACTAGAAATTATAATAATATTTGTAATATTATTAATTGATATTATTTCATCATTAATCATTAGATTTAAAAGCTTTATGAGTGGAAATAATAATAAAATTGAGAAAGGAACTGAAAATAACAACGTCAAACCACTATAAGAATTTGTAATAAAAAAATAGTTGTAGATAAAAATATTGAAAATAAAAACTGACACTATTCTTGAAATTAAAAAAGATTTTTTATATCCAATTATAATTTTATTTTTAATTATTTTCAACCCTAATGTTTTTCTAAAAAACAACATGGTTACTAAAAAAACAGGTATGTAAAATAAATAAACCATAGTATAATTAAAAATTTTAATACGTTGTTTTATCTATAACATTTCCCTTTTTATCGTAAAAAATCCATAAACCACATTTCTGATTTTCTCGCATTTTACCTTCTGCAGTCAGATTCCCTTGAATGTCAAAAAAGGAAATATCTCCGTTCATTTTACCTTCTTTCCAGTTAGTTTTTTCTTTTAACTTATTGTTTTCATGATATATATATATATATACAACGCCTGATAGTTTCCCTTCAATATATTTCGATTCTTGAAAAACTGTGCCATTTTCAAAAAAAAGAGTCAAACTTCCATGTTGTAAATTATTTAGATAATTAGCTTTAACTTTTAAAGCTCCATTTTTATAATAATGTAAAGAGACACCCTCTGCTAGACCATCTTTAAAAAAAGATTTTTCTTTAATAATTCCTGAAGAATAAAAAGATTTAAATAATCCATTTTGTTTACCATCATTCCATTCGGTATAACTTAATAAAACTCCATTTTTATCATAATATGAACAGTCACCAGTTTTATGTTTATTTTCTAATACATTACATTTTATTTCTATTTCACCAGTATCATAATATTCAAAATATTCTTTAAAATTATCTTTATTTTTTTTATAAAAAAAATCACATGAAGAATTAATAATTAATAACCCCAAAACCAATAATCCTTTTAAATTATACATATTTAATAAATTTAATTTATGTCTACTTATCACTACCTTTTGCAGACCATGTAGAACTATGTTTTGATTTTACATATACTTTTCCTGCACTAAATTCATGTTTAACACCTAAAGTAAATGATGCATCAAATACAGCTTTACCTGAATCAATTTTAGATTTAAATGAAACACCAGTTCCTCCAAATTTATATTCAGCTCCTCCTTCCAAAACCCGACTCCTTTTTGCTTCCACGGTATTCACTGTGCCTTCACTAGCAAATGTAATATCCGATGGCGTCTCATCGGGTAACCACCAACTAATCTGTATCATTATCTACATTGCTCATAAAACTATATGCTATCTCTGTAAATAATTGATTATATAAGTTTACATCTTTTTTATAACAAAAAAAAGATATGAGAAAAACATCTTCCTCTTTTTTCAATATAAAAATTTTATTGAAAATATTTTTATTCTTCGCTCTAATTAATTGATTGATTTCAAATCCATTAATCTTATTTACAATAACCCTCTTCTTTAATAAAAGCTTGTATGATTTGTTTTCTTGAAATGGAGCAATTACACCTTGAATAATCGATTTTATATCCCCTTCATTAGCATCTATTAAAGTAATATTACCATTTGTATGCACTTTATCATTATCATAATAAAAATAGTATGAACAGGAGAGTTTACAGCTTCCTTAACTTTCCAATCTAAAGGTATATTTATTTCAAAATTAGCATTTGAAATAATACGCCAATCAATAAAATAGGTATTATTATATTTTAAATCCTTATATTCCCATCTCCCCTTTTTTAAACCATTATTATAATCTCCTTTAGCTAAAAACTCACCATTTTTAGAGTTATACACCCAAAAACCATCCCTAATACTATCCCTCGTTAAAATACCTTCTGATAAAATATTATTTTTATCAACTTTTATTTTTTTTTCTTCGACACAAGACAGTGTACATAACAAAATAATTAATACTAATAAACTAATTTTTCCATTCATTATTTCCATTCTTCTTCTTCTTTTAGTTACTTCAGCTATGATGCTGCCAAAATTGATACCGTGAAATGTTACCTTTCTTTTTTCCGATAGCGCGGATTTGCAATCCGTGTTTACCATTACTTCTTTTTAGGATGCCTAATACTACTATTTTATTCATATCTACTTATCTTTTATTCAATTTAAAGTATATGTATATACCAATGCAAAAAATAGCAAAAGAATAAATTATTTGCTCGTTAAAATCTTCTCCCTCCAAAAAAAAGAGTTTATCTTCATCTTGGTTAACTCTAACTTCAATCATTTTTTTTCCAATGAAAGGGCAATGTTTTTTATTCACACCCTTTACATACTCGTCATTTTTATATCTCAATTTTACAACAGCATATTTATAATTCAATGCTTCACAATTTTTTGGTGCTTCAATGATTGTTGCAAAAACATTTTTACCACTTAAATATTCAGATTTTTCAATAAAATTAGTATACATTCCAATTAACATTGGTAACAACGAAATTATAAATAATATTCTTTTATCTTTCATATTCTGTTTTTATTTTGAATGCGTATCTATCCGATGGCGCGGATTTGCAATCCGTGTTTACCATTACTTCTTTTTAGGATGCACCAATTTCATTTCGTCAATTAAACGGGTACAACCTGCGTATTTATCAATAATAAACAAAATGTAACGGGCATCTACCATAATGTTACGGCAAATATTGGGATCGTAATTCATGTCACTCATGGTGCCTTCCCAAACTCGGTCAAAATTTAAACCTATTAAATTTCCGTGGGCATCTATTGCTGGACTCCCAGAGTTTCCTCCTGTTGTATGATTGGTTCCTAAAAAACAAACAGGTACTTTACCGTTGGTATCGGCATATTGACCAAAATCTTTTGCTTTATATAAATCTTGTAGTTTCTGTGGTACATCAAACTCATAATCTCCTGGTACGTATTTTTCCATTACACCATCCAAATAACTCACATGGTTGTAATATACCGCATCTTTTGGTGCGTAACCGTGTACTTGACCGTAGGTTACACGCAAGGTACTATTAGCATCTGGGTAATATTTATCACTTGGCATTACTTCCATTAAGGCTTTCATATATTGCTTTTGCACTTTTGCTATTTCACCTTTTGAGTTGCTATATTTTGGTGATACTACTTCATAAAACTCCTTGATATATGGTTTTGCAAATTGATAGGCAGCATCTTTATTTAGTTTGGCTATTACGGTTTCATAATTACCCTCTAACATTGCTAAAGCATTGGTTAAATTGGTAAATTTTGTAGTTTTATAAAAACTGCTATTTGTAGCATTTGCATCATATAATGGCATTACGGCTTCAAATATACCTTGATCTACCGTGGCATTAAAGTTTTTATGTATGCGTGTTAATTGCGCAATGGTAAAGGCTTTACGTTTTTTAAATTTTTCTTCACCTTTTGCTTGTTCCAGTTGATATAACCTAAACATTTGTTGCATTAACTCATTGTTACGGTAAAAGACTTCAATAAAATTGGAACGTTTAATGTTAATAGGTTCAAAAGCGGTGTACAGCGTTTCAAATTCGGCTAAAATTGAGCGATACTCTTTATGTTTACGTTTTTTAACGGCTTTGGTAAATGTTTTTTCAAAGTCGCGTTTTTTTGCAATGGCATCACTTTTTTCAATTCCTTGATTTTCACCAATCCATTTTTTCCAATAGTTGGCAATACCTGCTTGTTTTGATGCGTATTGAATTTTTATTTTCGCATCGCTTTTCATAGCGGCATCCATTACTTTTAAAGCGGCTGCTCTAATTTTAATGTTTGATGGGTTTACTTTTTGTGTTATCTGCTCAATTGCTACTGCTGGCAAATACTCATTGGTACGCCCTGGAAAGCCGAATACCATTGTAAAATCGCCTTCTTCTACACCGTCTAAAGAAATTGGTAAAAAGTGTTTTGGTGTATACGGTACATTTTCTTTTGAATAATCTGCTGGTCGGTTATTTTTATCGGCATAGATACGAAAGATAGAAAAATCTCCTGTATGACGCGGAAACATCCAATTATCAGTATCACTACCAAATTTACCAATGCTTGATGGTGGTGCGCCTACCAAACGGATGTCCGTATAGCTTTCGGTTACAAATAAAAAGTATTGATTACCATTAAAAAACGAACTTACTTTGGTTTTTTGCCAGCTTTCCGTAGTGTACTTTTTTTGTACTGCATTGGTGTTTTTTTGTATTAAACTTTGTGTTTCTTTAGGTGTCATTTTTGAGTTTACCCCGTTTAAAACACTTTTTGTTACGTCTTCTATTTTTATAATAAAAGTAACTTCTAAGTTTTTGTTGGGTAATTCATCTTGGGGTTGCATTGCCCAAAAACCATCTTGTAAATAGTCGTTTTCTACACTTGAATGGCTTTGAATTTGCCCAAAACCACAATGATGATTGGTTAACAGCAATCCTTTTGACGAAATAACTTCCGCAGTACAACCGCCATTAAAATGTACAATAGCATCTTTTAAACTGGAGTTGTTAATACTGTAAATATCCTTGGCAGATAGTTTACTTCCTAAATTTTGCATTTCGGTTTCGTTCATCCCTTTTAATAAAGAGGGTATCCACATACCTCCTTGCTGTGCGGATAGGTTGATACTAATAAATAGTATTATAATTTTAATTGTTTTCATAAGTATTGGTTTTATTTTTGTTTTCTTCGGATGAATCCTTGCTCATCTTTATTTTTTTCTTCGGTTTGTTTTTTATTCTTCTTTTTACTAAATATTTTACGTATTAGCTCATCAAAAGTATCAAAATCTACTTGATACGAAATTCCTACTCCTTGTGTGTACCCTACTTCATTGGTAAGCCCTGTTATTTGAAAATCATTTTCTCTATTAAATATTTTGGCACGTAATGTCCCATCTTCATTTAATAAAAATTCTACTTGCACATCTCCCGCTACCACTGTTTTACTTACGCCTCCTACTGGTATACCCACTTTTCCGTTAATTAATATGCGTTCGGTTATTTGTGTTGATACGGTAAAACCTACTCTGTCTTCGGTACGTATGTCCGCTAAATATGGGTTGGTTTCTCCTTGTTCATAATTTAAACCTATTTTAAATTTATCATCTTCTTCACTAAAAATATTGTTTACCAAACTGGTAGCACGTTCTACTAAATTACCTGTAAGTGCGGCTTGACCAATGGCAAATGCATTGGTAAATTGCCCTGAAGTTACTAAGGATAATGCTTGCTTGTCCCTAAACTCCTTATCATCTAACTTATATAGTAATTCTGACTTTACTACGGAATTTGTATTTGGAAATTCAATATTAAAATTAACATCTGGTTGCAATAAACCACCGTTTAAATTAATAATAACATCTACAGGTATTTTACGGTTTATTGACGGATTATCTAACAATATTGCAGGGTTTGCATTGGTGCGGTATGCTGCGTTAATGTTTAAACGTGCTTGATACGGGTTACCATCCCAATTGATAGTACCTCCTGGTTTTACTTTAAATTTCTTTTCTATAAAACCGCCTTGTAAAAAGTTACTCCCATATACAAAATTATACGTTCCGTTACTTACTACAAAATCACCATACATATTAAACTTGCCATTGGTATTGATATCAATACGCAATAAACCTGCTCCACTACCTCTTAACACACTTCCTGTTTCTTGATCTAAAACAATTTCTATTTCGGCATCTGGAGTTACGTTTAAATCAAAAGCAAGCTCTAAACCACTAATGTCATCAGGTAAATTAGCATCTATAGCATCCGTTTTTCCTCTACTTTCTGGGGTTGCTAAACGTATAAAGGTATTGTCACCAACAGCTTCAGAATCCGTTATTGGTATTTTAAATACGGTTCCTTTATTTGAGGTGGCATCTACTTTTATTAATAACTCATCCGTAGGTCCTGTAAGTGTTGCTTTACCGTCAATAAATACAGTCCCAAAATAAAGTGAGTTTTCTTCTTGTTTTTTATCTAATACTAATAAATTTGGTGATGATATTTCTAAGCCTAATTCCCAATCCGTAAAAGCATTATGAGCTATAAATCCTTTTATACGTCCTGATGTATATTCCTTAGTATCCAAAATAGCAATGTTATCAAAAATAAATTGTTTTTTGTTTAAGTGTACCCTTCCACCGTTTTCAAAATCAAAATCTACATTTAAGTATGGTATTTTTAAACCTGCTTCATCTAAAAATAAACTTCCGCTAAAATCAGGGTTATTATAATCTCCAAACAATAACGCGTTACCAGAAACAAAACCTCTTATATCCGTTATTACATCCGTACCCAATGCACTAAATGTAGATGCATCAAACTGTTTTAAATTAATCCCTAAATTTAATTGAGGCGTTTTTGGTGCAAAATCAATAGTTCCGTTAGCCATTAAAGCCTTTACTTCATCATTTACTAGACTAGAATTAATTTCAAATTTATTTAAGCTTTCATTACCTACTGCAGATATTTTAAAGAGTCCTAATTTATTTTCATTAACTATTAAATTAGCAATTTCAATATTCGCTATGGGTTTATACTTTCCTTTACTTTGGTTAAAATTAACATTACCATTTAAAACTCCCGCTACAGTAAAAGTTTTCATTTTGGGTAAAAACTTAGCTAAATCAAGGTCTTTAAGGTCTAAATTTAATTGTTTCTCATTATTACCGTTTATCACCCCAGATAGTTTTAAAAACTCCGCTCCATGACTTATTATAAACTCTTGGATATTAATATTTTTAAAACTGGAATCAAAAACTATTTTACTGTTTTGTGAGCCACTCTCATTAATAAGCCAATCATAATTATTAATTTTTAAGTCGGATTTTTTGATTCCAAACACCGATTTCCCTTCGGTATTAATGGTATGGTACAAGTTTAAATCATATTTATCTTTTTTAAGTTTACCGCCGTTAAACTCCGTTCTAAAAAATAACGTATCACTTACGGTTCTGTTTATTAAATTAAAATCAGATACATTATAAAAATTTGTTGTTACATTTTTAATATTTACATAGGTATTATAAAACGGATTGGAATTATCCATTTTCACATCTACATTACTAAAAGTATTGCCTCTAAATATAATTTCTGGCGACTTTAAAGTTAATTTAAAATCTTTTTCATTACTGGAAACGTTTCCTTTTAAAATAGCTTTTTTTCGTATTACAATATCTGGATAAAAAATTTCGGTTAGCTTATTTTCAATATTAATATGATATTTAAAAAATTGATTTTCTCCAACTTTTAAAGGTTTAAAATTGGTGTAGATACTTCCTAAAGCATTACGTGATAATGCTATAATTTCTTTAAATTTAAATTTTCCAATAATTTTTGCGGTAACTACTTCTGGTGAGTTTACAATAATTGTACGTACTCCATTTTTATCAAACTGTGAGCTTAATTTAAAATCTTTAAATGTAAATTTTTCATTTTGATTAGTATACGTTGTGTTTTCAAAAAGAATTTCACCAAAAGCATCATCAATAGTTGAGCCATTCATTTTCATTTTAATATCTCCTTTAAACTGAGAGATACTGTCTCGTTTAAATAAATTTATTTTATTAAAATCGGCATGTGCTATAGATGCTGTAAAATCGTATTTATCAATTTTTGATGACATATCAACCAAACCATCAAAATTTAACTTTAAATTGGGGTCATTAGCAGTTAACTTACCTTGAAACACTTTGTGCTTGATAACTCCAAATACTTCTAAGTTTTTATAAGTGTACTTATTTATTTCAATACTAGAAATTTTTCCTTTTGCTAATGTATTAACCTTGTTTAGTGTAAACCCTTGCCCATTAACGTATCCGTTAAATGTTACTTTACCAAAAGCTTTGTCTTCCAATAACTTCCCTAAATCAAAATTAGTAAACTGTACAGGACCTACATATTTAGCATTATCAATATCATCAATATTTGATAGGCTTAAATTTGATTTTAAATTTCCTATTTGCGTATTAACAACCACATTAGCTTCAATAAGCTCTTGAGTAATTACTGATTTTCCTTTTACGGTAAACGTACCCAAATTTCTAAAACTAGAAGGTAGTGTACGCCCTAATAAATTAGGGAGCATCTTTTTTAAATCATAATAGTTTGACGTTAATTGCTTGTAATTTGCCGTAAATTTAAAATTATTCTCTTTTTTAGAAAAAACATTCTCAAGCTTAAAGCTACCATTTACTACCGTATTTTTTGAGGTTTTTAGTTTTAAATTAGGAAAATTTAACTGATTTAAAGTACCTGAAATTGTTGTGCTAAAAGTGGCTATATCCGTACCAAACTCATCATAAAAATGATTTAAATCTTCAAAAGCTAATTTTGAATTTTCAAACTGCGCGTCTATTTTTACTAAATTATTAAAATCTTTAAAATCAGAACGCTGGTAATTAAAGGTTAAATTACCATTAATAGCCGATTTTTTAGTGTTTAAATGAATCTTCTTAAAATTCATTTGTGATAAACTATAGTTAAATTTTGTTTGCAATTGCAGTATTTGTAGGCCTCTAAAGTCTAGCATATTTGCATCTGCTATATTAACATTAACATTTGCGCCCTTTATTTTTAAAGCATCACCTTCTATATTTAATTTTGTAAAATCTAATATTTTAGGAGTACTCAAATTTTCATCTATATACCGGAACCTACTTTTACGGATAGCTACATCAGCTACCGTCATTAAAAATTTGGATGGTGTTTTACTTGGTATTTTACTATCAAAACTGGCTACAAAAATATCTAAATTACTTTCTTTTTCATTTTTATAAACTTTCATTTTGAAGTCCAATTGCTCCATTTCAATATTGTTAAACAATAAATCACCTTCTTTTAAGCGTTTAAAATCAAGTATAGATGCGTTAATAGCAGCTACATGAAATAACGTATCTTGATGGTGATCATTTATCAATACATTTTTCAAAGAAACATCGCCATTAAAATTTAAGCCTACTCCTGCTATACTTATGTGCGTATTGTATTTTTCATTTAGTGCATCCGTAGCCATTTCACCCAACTTAGTTTGTACAACTGGAAGCGAAAAAAGGAATAATAATAGCAAAAACAACAACAGCAAAATGATGATGATGCGAAATAGTATTTTTCTTAGTTTTTTGATAGCGTTTATTGTTTTAACTTTGTGGGTTTAAAATTACAAATTTTGTGCCTTTTAACCCTATGAAACAAAATATTTATATTCTTGCTATAGAATCTTCTTGTGATGACACCGGTGCTGCTGTTTTATGCAACGGAAAAGTACTGAGTAATGTTGTGGCAAACCAAGAAATTCATACCAAATACGGAGGTGTTGTACCTGAATTAGCATCACGTGCACATCAACAAAACATAGTTCCCGTAGTGCATCAAGCGCTAATGGAAGCAAATATTGATAAAAAAGAGTTGGATGCCATTGCGTTTACTCAAGGTCCTGGATTAATGGGGTCTTTATTAGTGGGTACTTCTTTCGCAAAGTCATTTGCACAAGGTTTACAAATACCTTTATTGGCAGTAAACCACATGCAAGCACATATTTTATCGCATTTTATAGATGATGAAGCTCAGGTAAAACCTCCCTTTCCATTTTTAGCGATGACTATTTCTGGTGGGCACACCCAAATTGTACAAGTGAATAGTTATTTTGATATGACCGTAATTGGTGAAACTTTAGATGATGCTATTGGTGAAGCTTTTGATAAAAGTGCAAAAGTTTTAGGATTGCCTTACCCTGGAGGACCTTTAATTGATAAATATGCGAAATTAGGTAACCCAAAAGCATATCCATTTACAAAACCTCGTGTTAATGGGCTTAATTTTAGCTTTAGCGGTTTAAAAACGCAGTTTATGAACTTTGTACATAAAAACCAACAAGCCAACCCTAATTTTATCACCGAAAACTTACATGATATTTGTGCTTCTCTACAATATACTATTATTGGTATAGTGATTGATAAACTAAAAATAGCTACTAAAACTACAGGTATTAATCATATTGCTATTGGTGGTGGCGTATCCGCCAATTCTGGTATCAGAACAGCTTTAAAAAATGGTGAACAAAAATTTGGATGGACTACCTATGTGCCTAAATTTGAATACACTACAGATAATGCTGCAATGATTGGTATTGTGGGATATTTAAAGTATCTTGAGCACGATTTTTCTAATGAACAAACTATTGCAAATGCACGATTTAAAATTTAAAACACTATTATTTTTTTTAACATTTAACGCAACTACCCTTTTTGCACAAAATACTAAAACTGTAAAAAAAGAATTGCTTACTGTATCTACCCTTGAAGAAGCTAAAGAATTTAGACAAGCACACCAAGAGTTACGTAGTAAAATTTATGTATACAATCAAGTAAAGCACACCAACTCTTTGTCAAAAGAACTTTTTAAACATGCAGTAGGTGATGTATTTACTATAGATGAGAAAAACACAAAGGCTATCTACAAAGTAATATCCATAGTCCCTAAAAAACATTATAGAGCCAATTATATTTATTTTAGTGGTAAAAAAATGACTCCCGAAGCTATCCATTTCTTAAGAAGTGAAATTGCCATTGAAGTACGTAAAGGAAAAGAATTTAAAGAATTTGCTTACAAACATTCCATGGATAGAAATGCAAAAAGTGGTGGTGATATTGGATGGTTTACTGAAAAATACATGTCAGAAGAATTTATGGAAGCACTACGCAAGCATCCTGTTAACACCGTTTATAACTTAGATTTACCTGAACAGCATAAATATTATTTAGTACAACAAACTGAAAGTCCTAAAAATATTAATTTACTAACCGTTTTAAAAGTTACACTTTAAATGCAACTATTTTATAGTGAACATATACATACAAAAGATACTACATACACTTTCCCTAAAGACGAAAGCAAACATATAGTACGTGTATTGCGCAAAAAAGAGGAGGATATTTTACAGGTAACTAATGGTAAAGGTAATTTATTTACCGTAAAAATCACCATGGCAAGCAATAGTAATTGTACTGTTGACATTGTTAAGTCTGAAACTTTTGCAAAACACAAATATTACTTACATATTGCTATTGCCCCCACTAAAAATAACGATCGGTTAGAATGGTTTTTAGAAAAAGCTACTGAAATTGGCATTGATGAAATCACCCCCATTATTTGTGATAATTCCGAACGAAAAATTATTAAAAAAGAGCGCTTAGATAAGATTGTACAAAGTGCCATGAAACAATCCTTACAATATCATTTACCAATAGTAAATGATGCAATTACTTTAAAGAATTTTTTACAAAACAAGCAACATGGTAGTTTATATATAGCTCATTGTGAAAAAGATAGCAAAGATGAGTTAAAGTTACTTGTTAAGGAAAAACAAACCATTTTAATTGGCCCTGAAGGTGATTTTTCTATTTCTGAAATTGAAAATGCAATACAAAATAACTACCAACCTATTAGTTTAGGTAATA
>CAZSQD010000012.1:0-7970 GCA_964608925.1 uncultured Kordia sp. | reverse complement strand
CACGGCTACGTACAGAAACAGCAGGTATTGTTGCCTGTCACACCGTAGCATTACTTCAATAAATATGAAAAACGCAACTTACATTATTCTTCTTTTACTATTAAATTTTCAATTTAGTGCTGCACAAGATATTGCCGTTTTAAAATACAATGGCGGAGGTGATTGGTACTCCAACCCCACTGCACTTACCAATTTAATATCTTTTTGTAATGAAAATATTAATACTAAAATAAATGCAAAATACAAAACCGTAAGCACCAACAGTCCTGAATTAGCATTGTATCCTTTTATACACATGACAGGACACGGTAACGTGTTTTTTAATACTGAAGAAGCTGAAAATTTAAGAAACTACCTGCAATCTGGTGGGTTTTTACATATTGATGATAATTACGGTATGGATAAATATATCCGTAAGGAATTAAAAAAAGTATTCCCTAACCAAAAAATGATTGAATTATCAGCTACGCACCCCATATTTAACATTGCATTCCCTTTTCCAAAAGGATTACCAAAAATTCATGAACACGATGGCAAACGCCCACAAGCATTTGGATTTTTCAACAATGGAAGGTTAATTTGTTTATACACTACAGAAGCTGATTTAGGTGATGGTTGGGAAGACTCTGAAGTACATCATGATCCAGAAGCCATACGCTTAAAAGCACTTCAAATGGGTGCAAATATTATAAAGTATGTGTTTAGTAATTAATTACAGGGACGATAACTCACCTCAATATTCAATAATTGAAGCTTAATTTATTTTTTTTACAAAAAGCTTAAAATAATTACGCAAGGTTCTCAACCAACTACAGCTTTCTCCTTTTACGTTCTGTTTTCAATAAATTCAACTCACGTGTAGTTTGTCCTGCTACGGAAGTGTTTTCTTCAGCTCTACGTATTAAATAGGGCATCACGTCTTTTACGGGGCCAAATGGCAAGTATTTAGCCACATTGTAACCTGCATTGGCTAAATTATAACTTATATGGTCACTCATACCATATAATTGCCCAAACCAAACAGCAGGATCTGCAACCTCCATATTATATTCCTCCATTAATTGCATTACCAAGTAGGAGCTTTCTTCATTATGTGTACCTGCAAATAGCGCTAAACGATGATTATTTTCAATCATATAACGTACTCCTGCATCAAAATTAGCATCCGTTGCTGGCTTATTTTTACAAATTGGCGTAGGATATCCATTTGTAATTGCTCGCTCATTTTCTTTTTCCATATAAGCTCCACGCACCAACTTCATACCTATATAGAAGCCTTCTTTTTCAGCTAACTGATGTAGGTTTTTTAAATATGTTAAACGATCATGACGATACATTTGTAAAGTGTTGTAAACAATTGCTTTTTCCGTATTATATTTACGCATCATCTGTTCAATTAAATCATCTGCTGCGTCTTGCATCCAGCTTTCTTCAGCATCTATTAATAATTTTACATCTTTTTCTTGCGCCAATGCACATACACTATCATATCTATAAACTACTCTAGCCCACTCCACTTGCTCTATTGCTGTTAATTTTTCTTTATTACCAATTTTTTCATACAAAGCAATACGCCCGAAACCTGTTGGCTTAAATACCGCAAAAGGTATCGCATTTTTCTCCTTTACAAAATTTAATAGCCTAATAGTCATGTTGTAAGCCGCATCAAACTGTGCCTCATCCTCTTTCCCTTCTACGGAATAATCTAAAACACTACATACCTTTTTAGTGTACATTTTATCAATAACAGGCAGGCAATCATCCTCAGATATACCACCACAAAAATGATCAAAAACCGTAGCTCTAATTAATCCTTCAACCGGCAAATGTGCTTTTATTGCAAAGTTTGTCATTGCTGTACCTATACGTACTAAAGGTTCATTTGCTATCATTTTAAATAAAAAATATGCACGTTCCAATTCGGAATCTTTTTTTAGTGAAAAAGCTATTTGCGTATTGTTGAAAAGGGTTTTCATAAGGGTCTAGTTATTTGATTTACAAATTTATAAAAATTTAAGTGATTCCTTCACTTTTTTATTCCTGTATCTACAAAAAAAGATTACTTTCGTTTTTATGAAAGCAATACCTTCTCAAAATTCAATTGTACATTTTAATGCTGATTGCTATACCGCTATCAATCAACACTTAAAAACCACCTCTTATTCTACGCTATTTATTATTGTAGATACGAATACTTTTGAATATTGCTACCCCAATTTTATGAGTAAACTGGAATGTGATATCCCTACCGAAATTATACAAATTGAGGCAGGCGAGAAATACAAAAATTTAGAAACTTGTGCTGGAGTTTGGAATGCTTTATCAGAATTAAATGCGGACAGAAAATGTCTTATCATCAACATTGGCGGCGGTGTAGTTACTGATTTAGGAGGTTTTATAGCCTCCACCTTTAAACGTGGAGTAAACTATATTAATGTACCTACAAGCTTATTAGCCATGGTAGATGCTTCCGTTGGCGGAAAGACAGGTGTTGATTTAGGGAGCTTGAAAAATCAAATTGGCGTAATTAATAGTGCCCAAATGGTATTAATTGATACTGATTTTCTAAACACTTTACCTGCAAATGAAATGCGCTCTGGATTGGCTGAGATTTTAAAACACGGTTTAATAGCTGATGCAATTTATTGGCAAAAAGTAAGCCATTTAAAGCAATTAACTGCTCATGATTTAGATGGTATTATTTATGAATCCGTAATTATTAAAAATAACATTGTTACTCAAGACCCTCTTGAAAATGGTTTACGTAAAAGTTTAAATTACGGGCATACTTTAGGGCATGCTATTGAGTCTTATTTTTTAGAAAATGATACTAAAAAAACGCTTTTACACGGTGAAGCAGTCGCTATAGGTATGGTTTTAGCTTGTTTTTTAAGTACTAAACTTACTCATTTTAATAGAAATGAATGTGATACTATTAAAAATATTATTCTTAATTTATTTGATAAAATTAGTTTTTCAATTACTGAGATTACTGAGATTATTGAATTACTGAAATTTGATAAAAAAAATAGCTTTGGCAACATCAATTTTGTGCTTTTAGAAGCTATTGGCACACCTAAAATAGACTGTATTGTTCCTAATACACTTATTTTAGAGGCTTTTGAATATTATAGTGTCTAAAAAAAGTCAATTTATTACTAAATTGACTTTTTAAATATTTTAGAACGGTTAAAAACTATTTTTCATTTTTCATCTCTATAAAAATAGTTTGCATTAAGCGAGTTTTATCATTAATACTCTCTTCCATAGAAATCATAGTTTCTGTACGGTATACCCCATCAATTTCATCAATCATAAAAATAACATCTTTTGCATGCTTGGTATCTTTTGCACGTATTTTACAAAAAATATTAAATTTACCTGTTGTAATATGCGATACGGTAACATAAGGAATTTCTTTTATTTTCTTTAAAACATAATTAGTTTGTGATGATTTGTTTAAAAACACGCCAACATAAGCTATAAATGAATATCCAAACTTTTCATAATCTACTTTTAAGGTGGAGCCTGTTATAATTCCAGAATCCTCCATTTTTTTAACTCTAACATGTACTGTACCTGCTGAAATTAATAACTTTTTGGCAATATCGGTAAAAGGAACACGAGTGTTTTGTATTAACATCTCTAAAATTTGATGATCTATTTCATCTAATTTAAACTTCGCCATATTTTTATTTTTAAGTATTATTTATAATTTAATACGAAAATATACATTTTTATCATCTAAACAAGGAGTTTTTTTGATAAATTCACATTGTTAATTGATATTTCATTAATTATTGTTAATATTTTAGGAAAACTACGGGATTTATTAATAGATATCACATCTCCATTACCATCAATCTCTTTATGCCCAAAGTATTCCGTTAAATCACCTGTTTTGGCTAATTTAGGTATAAAGTGTATTTTATTAGCTATTAAAGTTTCTTCATATTGTATTGCTACATCTATGGTTTCTTTATATTCATTTTTTACATTTCTAATCATCACATCAAAAAACAATTTTTCGTTTTCAGGTAACTTAAAATAAGGTTGGTAATTAGCACCTAAATCGTCCGTAAACGCAATAGCTTCAAAAGCTACAAGTAACGCTGTAAACACATATTTACGTGTCTTTTCTCTCATATAATCCCCTGGGTAATGACCTGCTTCAAATAAAATAGTTGGTGTTTGTAAAAATTGAAACGTATCGCCTACGCAATTAATATTAAACGCATCATTGTAACGTGATATTTGATTGGGTAACTCCTCTTCTAGCGCCTTGTGAATACATGAAACTACCTCCATTGCCTGTTTGCGTGTACGGGTTACCGCCCTTTGTTCGTTTTCCGCAGGAGATAAAAAAGATAATACGGATGAGTTGGTTGAATACCCTGCACTAAATATAGTACGTTGCCCGTGTAGGTTTAGGCAAAAATGAGGATTAAAGCTATTATAAACATCTCGTAACACATTACTTTCTGGCTGTGTTAACTCTTGTGCATCCCTATTTAAATCAATTAAATTAGCGTTTAAACGAGTATAATAAGCAGCGCCATCAGGGTTTAGTATTGGTATTACACAAAAAGTACACGCTTTTAACAAATTCTCAATACGCTTATCATCCAAATGCAAGCAATTTAAGAAGTCAAAAACTGCTTTTGTAGTAGTTGATTCATTCCCGTGCATTTGTGACCATAGTAAAATTCGCTTTTCACCTGAACCAAATGTATAGGTATAAATTGATTTTTTTTCTACAGAAACTCCCGCTTTTATAATTTCAATATATTTTAGATGTTTATCATGTAACGCTTCAATTTTTGTATTTGTAATATATCTGCCCGTTAAATTTTGTTCTTTAATTGTACTGTACTTTATCATCTTCTTTTTTGTATGACACAAATGTAAACATTCTATATTTTACATTTGTAAACAGTTGGTTTTTCTATTTATGTTTACATTTGTACCTGTTACTAAGCTACCTTTAGTTATAGCGTTTACTAATTGTTATTGAAATTATTATTAAGAATGATTTTATTGATAATCAGATATTTAAGAGCACTTGATTAAAGCGTAAGTTTCTTGTTTTGTATTTTTTTTAAACGTTTACTTTTGTAGTTTCACTTCTTTTGTGTACATTTGTAAACACAAAATAACACTATGAAGGACCTGGTTAACTTTACAACACGTTTACAAAAAATACTTACTTTTTACGATCTATCTGCGTCTGGTTTAGCAACAAAAATTGGTGTACAACGCTCTAGTATTTCACATATTGTTTCGGGCAGAAATAAACCAAGTTTGGATTTTATTATTAAATTACTAGACACTTTTGAGGAAGTAGCTTTTGAATGGATCATTTCTGGAAAAGGTGGTTTTCCGAAATCAGACACTCCTACTCCAATTCAAAAACCTGTTGGAAATTTATTTTCGGATGCTGAAAAAATAAATAGGTCTACTTCCGAAGAAAAAACAGAAACCATTCAAAAAACAGAAAACCCTCCTTTTATCCCAAATAGTGATAATTTGCGTATTTTAGATAAAATTATATTATTGTACAAAGACGGAAGTTTTGATTCTTACCAGAAGTAACCTTCGTATTTTAAAAACTGTTTAATTTTTTAAGAAAGATTATCAATAAACCCAAATAATATTTTGTTAATTTGTAGTACAAATAAATTGCTGATGAAATACGCTTACTTATTATTGTTATTACTACTCTTTAATTCTTGTTATCAAGTAGAACGAAATTGTATTGATTTTAAAAATGGTACTTTTGAATATAAATATGAGGTAGCTGGTAAAACACTAACGGCTAAATTTATAAGACAAAATGATTTAGAAATTGATTATCACGGTACACACATTGATTCTATTGCTGTACATTGGATAAATGATTGTGAGTATGTATTGAATACTATAAACCCAAAAACATTATCACAAAAAAAAGCAGTACATATTAAAATATTAACTACCACTGCCAATACTTATACATTTGAATCAAAAATAATTAATGATCCTCAAAAAAGAATCAGTAGAGGAACTGTCACTAAAATTAACTAACTATGATTGAATTTTTAACCAGTCCGGATGCTATTGTTGCATTATTAACCTTAACTTTTTTAGAAATTGTTTTAGGCGTAGATAATATTATTTTTATTTCCATAGCTTCTAGTAAACTACCTGAAGAACATCAAAAAAAGGCAACCAATATTGGTTTATTTTTAGCAATGTTAATGCGTATTATTCTTTTATTTGGCATCTCTTATTTGGTTGCCTTAAAAGCTCCTTTTTGGAATATTAATTTGCCGTGGATTTATGGTGGTATTTCTGGACAAGCAGTAATACTATTTGCTGGCGGATTGTTCTTAATTTATAAAAGCACCCATGAAATACATGAAAAAGTTGAAGAACCTGAGCATGATAAAGATGAAGTGGTTAGTCATAGAGGTGCTACCCTTTCAAAAGCAATTGTTCAAATTATGCTAATTAATGTGGTATTTAGTTTTGATTCCATTTTAACCGCAATTGGTATGACCAATGGTTTGAGTGATAATCCTAACAATGCATTAGTATTAATGATTATTGCTGTAGTGATTTCCGTCATTATTATGATGGCGTTTGCACACCCTATTGGTAAGTTTGTAACTAAAAACCCATCCGTACAAATATTAGGATTATCTTTTTTAATATTAATTGGGTTTATGTTAATTGCAGAAGCAGCTCACCTATCTCACTTAACTATTTTTGGTAGTAAAGTAGGCGTAATACCTAAAGGATACTTGTATTTTACCATTACCTTCTCTATGTTTATTGAGTTTTTAAACATGAGAATGAGTAAGAAAAAGTGATTCTCTTAAAATCATATAAAAAGCACGAAACATTCTGTAATATTTCGTGCTTTTTTATTCCACAATTTTACGTAATGGAATAGGTAATTTAACACCTTCTTTTAAAAAACGTTTGTGTACACTTTCCTTTAAATTACATTTCATTTTAAACTCCCAAATGGGTTCACTCAACCAAATATAAGCACGTAAATGAACTGCTGTTTCGGTTACTGCTACAACCCTAATGTCAAATTGAGTTACATTATTTAATAATTCTTCTGGAGTACGGTTATCAATAACATGTGCTAGCTTTTCAGCTTCCTCTTCTATAATTGCTTTTGCTTTATCAATATCGGCATATAAGCTAATTAAAAAATTATTGAAACTTAATATTTTAGCTTCATCAATAGTATGATTTAAAACCGACTCGGTACTAATTACCGAATTGGGAATAATTAACCGTTTATTTTCAAAATTATTAATTACCGTATGACGCAGCGTTATATCATCAACAATACCCATACGTTCATTATCTAAACGAATGTAATCTCCAATTCTAAAAGGTCTAAACAACACTATAAATAAACCAGCAATTAAATTAGATATAGCATCTTTTGCTGCAAAACCAATAATTGCTGCTAAAATTCCTGCTCCAGAAAAAATAACACTTGCCTGCCTTCTAAAAATGGGTACTGTAAAAATAATGACTAAAACACCTATCATTCCACAAAAAAAGCGAAGCGAGTTTCTTGTAAATTTTAAACTTGTTACTCCAAATTTTTGCTGTGTATAGCGTCTTTTTAAAAAGAAAACGACTATAAAACGTAAAATACGAGAGGCTACCCACGCTAAAAATACAATTCCAATAATGTACAGCAAAATCCCTGAAACAGTATCCAAATTAAAATAATATAACATTTTTATTGTTTTTTGTATTCATATTTTATCAAAGGTAAAATATTTACGAAAAAGACAGTGCCAATTCTCTTGTCTTTTTTAATTTAACATATAATTCTTCCGCTTGTTTATAATACAGTGTTTGTTGACCATCTGAAAACGCAATTTCAGGATTCTCATGTGCTTCTACAATTACTCCATCTGCACCTGCCATTACCCCAGATAATGCCATGATTGCTACAT
>CAZSQD010000011.1:0-24260 GCA_964608925.1 uncultured Kordia sp. | reverse complement strand
AATTTGTTGAATATAATATGGCGGGTTTGCGGATCCTATGTCAACACTTGAAATAGTCCAAAATTTTTCAAAATATTATTAAAAAATTTATTTTTGATTTTTTGTTCAATTCGATATTCTAATATTTGTAGCTTCACAATGTCTTTAAATAAAAAAAACAGATTATAAAAGTAAAATAGAGTAGTATGTATCTTTTCTTTGTAAAAATCATAGTGTAAAATAAAAAAAATCCCCTAAACAAAAAATGTAAAGGAGATTTATATATTTTGAAATTCAGATCTACAAATGTATTACTTCACCATAAGCAGCAGCAACGGCTTCCATAACCGCTTCACTCATTGTTGGGTGTGGGTGTATGGTTTTTAAAACCTCATGACCTGTAGTTTCTAATTTACGACCTAAAACTGCTTCTGCAATCATATCAGTAACGCCAGCACCAATCATGTGGCAACCTAACCATTCACCATATTTTGCATCAAATATCACTTTTACAAATCCTTCTTTAGTACCTGCAGCACTTGCTTTACCAGATGCTGAAAACGGGAAGTTACCCACTTTAACATCATAACCAGCTTCTTTAGCTTGCTCTTCTGTCATACCAACGCTTGCAATTTCTGGAGAGCAATACGTACAACCTGGTATATTACCATAATCAATAGCTTCTACGTTTTGACCTGCAATTTTTTCTACACATAAAATTCCTTCTGCAGAAGCAACGTGTGCTAATGCTGGACCAGGAGTAACGTCACCAATTGCATAGTAACCCGGTATATTTGTTTGATAAAAATCGTTTACTAAAATTTTATCTCTATCAGTAACAATACCTACATCTTCCAACCCAATGTTTTCAATATTTGTTTTAATTCCTACTGCAGATAATAAGATGTCAGCCTCTAAAATTTCTTCTCCTTTCTTTGTTTTTACCGTTGCTTTAATTCCGTTTCCAGACGTATCAACACTGGTAACCTCAGAAGATGTCATGATTTTAATTCCTTGTTTTTTAAACGATTTTTCTAATTGCTTAGAAACCGCTTTATCCTCAACAGGTACAATGCGTGGTAAAAATTCTACTACAGTAACATCAACCCCAATTGAATTATAGAAGTAAGCAAACTCAACTCCAATAGCTCCAGAACCTACAATAACCATTTTTTCAGGTTGTTTAGGTAGTACTAAAGCTTCACGATAACCAATAATTTTTTTACCGTCTTGTGGCATTGCTGGTAATTCACGTGAGCGTGCACCAGTTGCAACAATAATATTCTTTGCGCTGTATTCGGTTACGTTACCATCAGCATCGGTAACGTCAACTTTTTTACCTGCTTTTATTTTTCCGAAGCCATTAATAACGTCAATTTTATTTTTTTTCATTAAAAATTGAACTCCTTTACTCATGCCTTCTGCAACATTACGACTACGTTTTACAATTTTTGTAAAATCATGAGATGCATCTTTAACGGATAAACCGTAATCTTCCGCATGTTTAAAATATTCAAAAACTTGAGCCGATTTTAATAAGGCTTTTGTTGGGATACACCCCCAGTTTAAACAAATACCACCTAAGTTTTCTTTTTCAATTACGGCAACTTTCATTCCTAATTGAGAGGCTCTAATTGCGGTTACATATCCTCCTGGACCTGATCCTAAAATAATAATATCGTATGCACTCATCTTGTTCTGTTTTTTATCTTAAAAATTAATGCCACGAAATTACGAAATGAAACTGAATTTTTATAAAACTTCATTAATTATTTAGGTCAAATAATAATATAAGGCACATAAAAAAATGGATGCTATATTGTAAATAGCATCCATTTTAAGTTGTTATGGGTTTGAATCAAGATTAATTTTCTAATAATCCATCATCTAACCATTGTTGTATAATGTCTCTATTTGATTGTGACATTAAACCATTTGGTGGCATTGGATTGGTAGTGTTATTAATGCGGTTTAAAATATTACCACTTTGTACTCCTGTTTTTACTAAGCTGTAAGTATTAAAAGAAGATGGTGCTCCATTAGAAGTTGGATTACCATGGCAACCTAAACAATTGCTGGCAATAATTGACTCAACATTACCGTCATAAGTTATATTAGAGTTAGGTGGAGTTGAAGGAGGAGTAGCCTCATCATCACTACCACATGAAGTGAATGTAAATGCACCTAAAATTAATGCACCTAAAATTATTTTTTTCATAATATTTTATTTTTTAAGGTTAATTAATAGTCTAAATATAGTGAAAATTTAATAATTGAATTGTGACATGGGTTACAATTGCAATAATAAGGGCTGTAAAACATCATATTTTACAGCCCTTATTCTAATTATTAATATGAACTATGCGTCTGTTAATACATACTCACCACGTTGAATTAATGGGATTGCTTTTTTATATTTCATGCTTTCCGTTTTACCACTTAATACGTGTTTTACAGTAACGGTATCATTTCTACCAATTTTAGGCATTTCACGAGTAATGGTTTCTGTTACTTGACGTTCTTGTGGCTGACCAGCATTAGCACCTGCAGCTCTATTTTGTGCCGCACGCTCATCACTATTTAATACTTCTTCTTTACTTGTGGTATAATCTTCTTTTTGTTTTACTTGCTTTGCTTCTGCAATGTTTTGCTCTTGCGTAGGCAATTCTCCTTTAAATAAGAAAGAGATGATGTCCTTATTCATTTCAGCAACCATGTTTCTGAATAAATTAAAACTTTCTTCTTTATAAATTAATAACGGATCTTTTTGCTCATGTACTGCTAATTGCACCGATTGTTTTAACTCATCCATTTTACGTAAATGGGTTTTCCAAGCATCATCAATAATAGCTAGTGTAATATTTTTCTCAAAATCAGTTACTAATGATTTTCCTTCGGTTTCATACGCCGTTTTTAAATCGGTTGCTACATTTAAGGTTTTAATACCATCAGTAAATGGTACTAAAATACGCTCAAATTTATTTCCTGGAGTTTCAAATACATTTTTAATTACAGGAAAAGCACTCTCTGCGCTACGACTAACTTTATCTTGATAATGTGCTAATACGGCTTTGTAAACTTTACCCGCAATTCCTTGAACGTTACCACTTTTAAATTCTTCTTCAGTAATAGGAGAGGAAGTAGAGAAAAAACGAATCAACTCAAACTCAAAGTTTTTATAATCACTTGTAGGTTTATTACTAGCCGTAATTACTTCTGCCGTATCATAAATCATATCAGCAATATCAATGTTTAAACGCTCGCCGTATAATGCATTTTTACGACGTTTGTAAATTACATTACGTTGTTTACTCATTACATCATCATACTCTAATAAACGCTTACCAGTACCAAAGTTATTTTCTTCTACTTTTTTCTGTGCACGTTCAATAGATTTTGAAATCATAGAATGCTGAATCACTTCACCTTCTTCTAATCCCATTCTATCCATCATTTTGGCAATTCTTTCGGAACCAAATAAACGCATTAAGTTATCCTCTAAAGACACATAAAACTGTGAGCTTCCTGGATCTCCTTGACGTCCTGCTCTACCACGTAATTGTCTATCAACTCGTCTTGAATCATGACGCTCTGTACCTACAATGGCTAAACCACCTGCTTTTTTAACTTCGTCAGATAATTTAATATCCGTACCACGTCCAGCCATATTGGTTGCTATGGTAACAAAACCACCTTGACCAGCTTCGGCAACAATATCAGCCTCTCTTTTGTGCATTTTTGCATTCAATACATTATGAGGGATGTTACGCATTTGTAGCATTCTTCCTAATAATTCTGATATTTCTACGGATGTGGTACCAATTAATACGGGACGACCTTGTTTTGATAATTCGGTTACTTCATCAATTACGGCGTTGTATTTTTCTCGTTTGGTTTTGTATACTAAATCTTCACGGTCATCTCTAACAATAGGTCTGTTGGTAGGGATTTCCATTACATCTAATTTGTAAATTTCCCAAAGTTCGCCTGCTTCTGTTACCGCTGTACCTGTCATACCAGACAGTTTATTGTACATACGGAAATAATTTTGAAGGGTAATGGTTGCAAAAGTTTGTGTTGCGGCTTCAATGTTTACATTTTCCTTTGCTTCAATAGCTTGGTGTAAACCATCAGAATAACGACGACCATCCATAATACGACCTGTAGATTCATCTACAATCATTACTTTATTTTCCATTACCACATACTCTACATCTTTTTCAAATAGGGTGTATGCTTTTAGTAATTGGTTTAAAGTGTGAATACGTTCACTTTTAATTCCGAAATCTCGGTATAATTCTTCTTTAGCTGCTACTTCTGCATCTTTATCTAAGTTTTCACCTTCAATTTTTGCAATTTCAGTACCAATATCTGGCATTACAAAGAAATCTTTATCTTCATCATTACCAGAAAGGTATTCAATACCTCTATCAGATAATTCAATTTGATTGTTTTTTTCTTCGATAACAAAATATAACTCGGTGTCAACTTTTGGCATTTCACGGTTGTTGTCTGCCATATAGTGATTTTCAGTTTTTTGCAATAATTGCTTAATACCGTCTTCACTTAAATATTTTATTAAGGCTTTGTTTTTAGGTAAACCTCTATATACTCTTAATAATTGTAAGGCACCTTCTTTTTCATCACCTGCAGCAATTAACTTTTTTGCTTCTGCTAAAGTACTTACCAATTGCTTGCGTTGTATTTCTACAATATTAGCAACTTTAGGTTTTAACTCGTTAAACTCATGACGATCACCTTGTGGTACAGGTCCCGAAATAATTAAAGGAGTACGGGCATCATCTACTAAAACAGAATCTACTTCATCAATAATTGCGAAGTTGTGCTTACGCTGTACCAAATCATTTGGAGCGTGTGCCATATTATCACGTAGGTAATCAAAACCAAATTCATTGTTGGTACCATAAGTAATATCAGCATTATATGCTTTTCTACGGGCTTCAGAGTTTGGTTGGTAATAATCAATACAATCTACTGTTAAACCATGAAATTGAAATATTGGAGCCATCCAAGCGCTATCACGTTTGGCTAAGTAATCATTTACGGTTACTAAATGCACACCATTTCCTGCCAATGCGTTTAAGTAAACGGGTAATGTTGCTACTAAGGTTTTACCTTCACCAGTTTGCATTTCGGCAATTTTACCTTGATGCATTGCTACACCACCTACTAATTGCACATCATAGTGAATCATATTCCATTCAACAGGGGTGCCAGCAGCATCCCATGAGGTTGCCCATGTAGCAGCATCATCTACTAAGGTAACATATTCTTTGTTTGCAGATAATTCTCTATCGTATGTTGTTGCGTTTACAGTTAGGGAATCATTATTTGCAAAACGTTTTGCTGTTTCTTTAATTACGGCAAAGGCTTCTGGTAAAATTTCGGCTAATATTTTTTCTGATGCTTGATAAAGATCTTCTCTAAGTTTATCAATTTTTAAGTAGCCTTCTTCTTTTTTATCAATATCGGTAGTTGCTTCAATATCTGCTTCTAAAGCACTAATTTCTTTATTAATAGCAGCAGTTCCTGCATTAATTTTTGTTTTGAACTCAGTAGTTTTTGCCCTCAACTCATCATGAGATAAGTTAAAAAGTGTAGGTTCAATTTTTAAGATTTGATCTACAATAGGTTGAATTTCTTTGATGTCTTTTTTCGACTTGTCTCCTACAAATACTTTTAGGATACTATTTATAAAGCTCATAGCATTAATTTTTTATATGAATACAAAAAAAGCCTCCATTGGGAGACTTTTTAGATTTTTATGGTTTAATATTCTTCCTCATTCCAAAGATAATCATCTTCGGTAGGATAGTCTGGCCAAATTTCGTCAATAGCGTCATATTGATCTCCTTCGTCTTCAATAGATTGTAGATTTTCTACAACCTCTAAAGGTGCACCGGTTCTAATAGCGTAATCTATTAATTCATCTTTTGTTGCGGGCCATGGTGCGTCACTTAAATGTGATGCTAATTCTAAAGTCCAATACATAATTGTAACTAATTTTAATTTTTATGCAAAAATAATTTTTTTACTGAACTAATCAAGGAAAAAAGTGATTATTTATAGCGATTTTTAAAGAACGTATATTTATATTATTTTCAATTCATGACCAGAATCATGAAAGGTAAGTGTCAAGCGCAAGTTTGTAACTGTTTCTTAACTTTTTTCTGGAATCCATTTTACTTCGTTTGCTTGTAAGGTATGGGTCAATTTTCGTGCCAATACAAAAAGATAGTCAGAAAGCCTGTTTAAATATTTTAATGTATGTTCATCAAAAGGTGAAATTTCGTAAAGTGCACTGGCTAAGCGTTCTGCTCTTCTACAAACGCAACGGGCAATATGACAATATGACACGGTTGTATGCCCTCCTGGTAACACAAAATGTGTCATTGGAGGTAAGCTTTCATTCATCATATCCATTTCGTTTTCTAACAAAAGGATATCTTCTTCTTGAATTAAAGGAATGTTTAAGCGTTCTTTTCCATTTTTTAGGATGGCTTTTTCAGGATCGGTTGCTAAAATGGCTCCGAGTGTAAATAAACGGTCTTGAATACGTATTAGAATTTCTTTGTGATGGTTGTCTATTTCTTGATCTCTAATTAAGCCAATGTGTGAATTTAATTCATCAACAGTACCGTAACTGTCTATTCTTATATGGTGTTTGGGTACGCGTGTACCGCCAAATAAGGCAGTAGTACCTTTGTCTCCCGTTTTTGTGTATATTTTCATTTATATATTGAATTTTCAGACACCAATTATGATGTGTTTTATTCCGTAAATTTAAGAATTCAAAGTTAAAAAAATAAGAATTATTAGAAAAGTTAATTTGTTTTTTGATTTAGTGTAATTTCTTAAAAGAAGTATGGTCACGCTTATCATAACTTAGTATTTATTTTTGTTTACTCACAGTAACTGTCAACTAAATACTTTTTGTACCTTTACTTTTTGTATGAGATATCCTAAAATACCTTTAGCACAACAAATAGTACAATTGTGTGCTGCCAAAAAAATAGAACACGTAGTTATTTCTCCAGGAAGTAGAAACGCACCGTTAACACAAGGTTTTGCGTCACACCCAGATATAAAAACGTACAGTATTGTAGACGAGCGTTGTGCTGCTTTTTTTGCATTAGGGATGGCGCAACAATTACAACAACCTGTAGCGGTGGTTTGCACATCAGGTTCCGCAGTATTAAATTATTATCCAGCAGTAGCAGAAGCTTTTTATAGCAATATACCTTTAGTGGTTATATCAGCAGATAGACCTAAGCATTTAATAAATATTGGTGATGGGCAAACTATTAATCAAGAAAATATATTTGAAAAACACATTTTATATTCTGCAAATTTAAAACAAGATTTACAAGAAAATGAGGAACGTTTTTCATCACCTAAAGATATTCCGAGTTTTATTTTAGACAAATTATTAAATTTAGATAAGGAGCGTTTAGATGCCAACCAGCAAGAAATAAATACGGCAATAAATATAGCAATTACTAAAAGCGGACCTATACATATTAATGCACCTTTTGCAGAACCTTTATATGAAACTCAAATTGAGTTTACAGAAAAAATTAAGGTTATAGCACCCAAAAATATTTCAAAAAATATAGCATCAGTTCCTTTTCAAGAGTTTTTAAAATTATGGAATAACAGTAAAAAACGTATGGTGTTAGTAGGTGTAAATACCCCAAACGCCATAACCAATACAATTGTTGACTTTTTAGCAAATGATAAGGCAACTGTGGTGTTAACAGAAAGTACATCAAATTTACATCACCCTATTTTTTTTAATAATATAGATCAATTAATAGCACCGTTAAATACAAATGAGTTAGAAAACTTACAACCAGATGTGTTGCTAACTTTTGGCGGCATGGTAGTTTCAAAAAAAATCAAACAATTTTTACGCACCCATAAACCTAAAGCACATTTTCATATAGACCTTCAAAAAGCAACTGATACTTTTTTTAGCTTAAAATATCATTTTGAGGTAAGTCCTAACTTATTTTTTAAAGAACTACAGCGAGTATCTACAGCAATAGATAGTGAATATAAACAAGTATGGTTGTCTGTTAAAAAGAATAGAAAAACTAAACATGATAATTATTTAAAAACGATTCCGTTTTCAGATTTTAAGGTTTTTGAAACTATTTTAGCTCATTTACCAAACGCCATTAACTTGCATTTAAGCAATAGCTCAACTATACGTTATGTGCAATTGTTTACTCAAAATAAAAACATTAAACAGTATTGCAATAGAGGTACAAGTGGGATAGATGGTTGTACAAGTACTGCAATTGGACACGCAGTAATTGCTAAAAATCAAAACGTATTAATTACAGGCGATTTAAGTTTTTTATATGATTCTAATGGTTTATGGAACAATTATATTCCTAAAAACTTTCGTATTATTTTAATCAATAATACAGGTGGTGGAATTTTTAGAATTTTACCAGGAGATAAAAATACGGCTAATTTTGAAACTTATTTTGAAACCAATCATACCTTAAATGCATTACATTTATGTAAAATGTATGATATTGATTATCAGCAAGTTTGTGGTAATTATGAATTAAAAATACAATTAAATACATTTTTTGATAATTCAAAAAAACCTAAATTAATTGAAATTTTTACACCAAGAACGGTAAATGATACTGTTTTAATAGATTATTTTAAATATTTAGTAAGTTAGTATTCTTGCAGATATGTTTTTAAAAACAAAATAATTTTCTTATATTTGGGAAGCAGAAATTAAAATTTAATCAATAATAAAAATAAAACCATTTGAATTATGAGTAAAAGAGATGACTTAATTGTAAAGTACGTAGCAGATTTAAAAGACAAATGTAGTGTAACCGCTGACATGGATTTGTTAACAAAAGTGACTATTGGTTGTGGACCATCAATTTATAACAAAGATGCTTCAACGGTTTCAGGAACTGATGAAAAAGAGTTAGCAACTGTAAAAAACAACTTCTTAATTAAAAAATTAGGGTTGAAAGATAGTGCTGATTTAGACAAAGGTATTGATGCTATAATGGAAAAATATGGTAGAAGTAACCGTAATAAATATAGAGCAGTAGTATATTATTTATTGACAAAACATTTCAAAAAAGAAGCTGTTTATAATAAATAGTAATTACTTATTTGAAAAATAAAATAGCGTTTAACGGTAAAGTTAAACGCTATTTTTTATGCAAAATAGATTACCTATTATTGATTGTATTTTTTATAAATTTCTTGTACTTCCTGTATAGATAGGTTAGGTTTAATTACACGTACCATATCATTAATTGCTCCTTGGTTATAAAAAATTACATGCGCAGCATCAAAATTATTACTTGGCAAATTATTTTTAGCGTGTTTAATTTTATTTTTACAGGTTTCAAAATTATCCGAAGCATTCATTTTAAAATAAAACCGATCAGCGTTTCTTCGAGATCTAAAAATCGAATCATTTACTTCTTCTAAATCAAAAAACTTATTTACTTTTAAACGAACCAGTTCTTTTTCATTAACTCTTAAATTTGAATTAAAATCAAAGCCCTCATTGGTATATAATTCTAAAACTTCATCAATATCAGTATAACTATTTATTTTTTTTACCCGAATCCCATTTAATTGCTTTCCGTTTGTTTGTGCTTCACATTTTGCACCACTTAAATTCCAATTTTTCTTGGTGTTAATATTTTTTGTAGCCCTTAAAATATTTTCGAATGAATTGGTGTTTTTAGTTATTAAAACTATAGAATTTGGTTTTTGTATTCCTGTAAAATTAGAATAGTAAGACGCTAAGGGATTGGGTACATCAATAATTAAAGCACCAGAATGCTTATTACTTTTTATAATGTGTACATTTTCTTCTAAAGTTATTTTTCCTATTAAATTATGTGTTTTCATATATTGTTTTTATAATCTAACTTGGGGCTAATAGATTGGTTTTTACACCATTAATATATAACAAATTATTGAGCTGTCCAAAAAATCAAGCTAAAGATGCTATAATTTGGGTATTGATAACGTGTTTTCCATCAAACAAAATATATTCAATTTTATCACCAAATAATTGGTTGCAATATGCTTTTTCATCGGCCATTACTTGTGGTGTAATGTACTCATCTTTATCTCCCGCAATCATTTTTATGGTATTAATGTGCTTGAAATCATTTACAGTAAACTCTCTGGGTATTTTTCCTGCATATAAATAAAGTGAAGTACATTTAATATTTCTGCTTGCCACCCAACGTGTAGCAATACTTACTCCCTGTGAGAATCCTAAAATCCTAAAATCAATATTTTCAGGAATATTTTCTGCTTCAAAAACACGATCAATATAAGTCATTACATTTTCAATTTCAAAAGCAGTATTTTCCTTGGTTAGCCAACACGCTCCAGAGTGCGTGTATTTGCCGTTTAAATAATGTTTTGCTTGTGCTTGAGGGGCAATAATATAATTTTCTTTTGTGTTTAAACCTTTAAAGTGATTGATAAAATATCTACTTAAAAAACCTAAGCCGTGAAATACCAACCAAACTGTTTTTGTATTTTCAGTAAGCTGATTTAAAGTAGAGTAGGTGTTGTTTATGGTATAAGATACTTCTTTTTCTATAATCGTCATAAATAAATTGTATTTTTACTTGATAAAAGTAGTACAATGCAATTTGATAAAGAAGAAATTTTAAAAATTTGTAATAATTTTTCTAAAGGTACTTTAATGGAAACTTTAGCCATTGAATATATTGATGTAGGAAAAGATTTTTTAACCGCAAAAATGCCCGTAACACCAAAAGTACACCAACCAATGGGTATTTTACATGGTGGAGCATCCGTTGCATTAGCAGAAAGTGTGGGTAGTGCAGCTTCTCATATTTTTATAGATACGGATAAATTTGTGGTAAAAGGATTAGAAATTTCTGCAAATCATTTAAAAAGTAAACGTGAAGGTACGGTGTTTGCCACCGCAAAAATACTACATAAGGGGCGCACCACGCATTTGTGGGAAATACGTATTGTTGATGAAAATGAGGTATTGATATCCTTATGTAAATTAACCAATATTGTATTGGAAAAGTAATTTTTTAGATGCTAAAATTCCTCCAACAACTCCAGCAACACTTTGATGCCAAATTACCTTTTGTAGCGTATAGGAAACCAAATGAAACGGTAGTAAATGCTATATTTCAAACAGATGATACCGTTAATTATGTACAAGATTTTACAGAAACAGGTTTTGTTTTTTCCCCGTTTTTAAGTATAGAAAAAACAGTACTGATTCCTTTAGAAAAGCAAATAAAAGCTACGTATAAGCAGTTGCCTTCTCAAAAGCAGAAGATTAGTGAAAAAACATCAACCAAAAACACACATATTGATTTAGTTCAAAAAGGGATAGATGCGTTGCAAACAGGTACGTATCAAAAAATTGTATTGTCCCGTAAAATTGAGTTAAAATTGTTAAGCGCTAACCCAATTGTATTATTTCAGCAATTACTCGCATTATACCCAACGGCATTTGTGTATGTATGGTACCACCCAAAAGTGGGTTGTTGGTTGGGTGCTACTCCAGAAACATTATTGCAAACAAGAGGAAATACATTTAAAACCATGTCTTTAGCAGGTACGCAACCTAATCAAGATAACGTAATTTGGAGTACTAAAGAACAAGAAGAGCAACAAATGGTAACTAATTTTATTGCCGATTGTTTGCTGCAGCAAAAAATTTCTTTTACCGTAAATGAACCATACACCATAAAAGCAGGTAATTTAGCACATATTAGAACTGATATTTCTGGGAGATTAACCACTCATAAATTAATGGATATTATAGCAATATTACACCCAACACCAGCTGTTTGTGGCTTGCCAAAAGAAAAGGCAAAACAATTTATTTTAGATAATGAAGGGTATGATAGGCAGTTTTATACTGGTTTTTTAGGCGAATTAAATTTTGAGGCAACTCGTAGAAATAACCGTAGAAATACGGAAAATCATGCTTATAATTTCACTACAAAAACTTCTAACTTATTTGTAAACTTACGTTGTATGCAACTACAAGAAAAGTCGGTTTTAGTATATGTAGGTGGTGGTATTACAGCGCTTTCAAATGCAGAAGCTGAATACCAAGAAACGGAACATAAAGCAAAAATTATGCAGGCTATTTTTGATGTAGAATGTTAAATAGGCATTAAAGGGCAGCGGCATTTAGCTTGTATATAAAAAAAGTTGAAGTAAGCTTATTTAAATAAACTTACTTCAACTTCTCTAAAATCATACGTGATCGTGCTTTATAAGCTGCGGATCCACTGTGATAATTTTGTTCTAAAATGAGTTTCAATTCAGGATGAATCCAATTAAATTCGGTACCTAATAAATATAACGCAGTCATGCTATACGCTTTGGAGGCAACTTTTGTTTTAGAGTCAATTAACCAATCAAAACAACAGGTAGCTATTTGTTCTCTTGCCGTTTTTGTAAGTTTATTTTTTACATTTTTATTGCCGTTTTTATTATAATAGGCATGTGTTAAAAACTCGCAAATTTTTGCAGCGGGCCTTACTGCAGGCTGTAAATGCACTGTTTGTATGGTTTTTATAAATGGAGGTAAATAGGAGAGTATTGCCGATAAATTTTCTCTGCAAACAAACTCTAAAACCCACATAGCTCTATAGGAAACAGGATTGTTAGTTTCTTGAGCAATGGTAAATAATTTTGGAAATAGCGTTTTGTTTTCTAATATTAAAACGGAATGTAAGTGTCTGCTTTCTGTACTATGATTGGCATTTTCTAATTGTATTTTGAGTTCGGCTATGGTCATGTAACAAAAATAACTATCTTTGGGTAAAACACAAATATACATGAATAAGAAATTAATCGCGGGGCGATAGCCAAATATATCTATTTTTCAAAGGTTTAAAGTAAAAGTAAATGAACTAAAATTTTATATACATGAATAAGAAATTAATAATAGCACTTGTAGTGTTGGCGGTTGCTCAATTTTTTAAACCGACTCCCAATGAAAATATATACCATGCAAAGTCTGATTTTTTAGCTATCGAAAAACCTTCAGAAGCTATTGCTAATAAAATACAAGCTTCTTGTTATAATTGTCATTCTAACAATACAGCTTATCCGTGGTACAATAAAATTACACCTGTAAATTTTTGGTTAAATAATCATGTAAAAGGAGCTAAAAAGCACATTAATTTTTCTAATTGGTCTAAATATTCAACAAAAAATAAATTGCATGCGCTTGAAGAATGTGTAGAAGTATTGGAAGCGCATCAAATGCCTTTAAAATCTTATGTATGGTTGCATAAGGAAGCAAAATTATCTGAAGAAAAAAGAAAAGAAATTGTTATTTGGTTACAGCAATTACAGGTTAAATATGAGTTAGAAGCTCCACCAATGTAGCCATCCCTTTAGATGCGCCAGCTTTAATGATAGTTAAATTATTAAAATCATTTTTAGTAACCGATGGTTTGGGGTCAATAAAATAAATGGGGGTATTGGGTTGGCAATAATCAACCAATCCTGCAGCAGGATATACTTGCATTGATGTACCAATAATAACTAAAATATCAGCTTTTTCAACTTCTAATATTGCGTGATCAATCATGGGTACAGCTTCTCCAAACCATACAATATGTGGGCGTAACTGGTGGTTTTCTGGGCAAAAATCTCCTAAAAACAAATCTTTTTCCCAATTGTAAATTAACTGTTCATTTTTTGTACTGCGTACTTTACGTAGCTCACCGTGTAAGTGCATTACGTTTTTACTTCCTGCACGTTCATGTAAGTCATCAACGTTTTGAGTAATAATTTGCACGTTAAAATATTGATCTAATTGTTGTAATAAATAATGCCCTTTATTAGGGGTAACTTCCTTTAATTGAGCTCTACGCTTGTTGTAAAAGTCTAAAACTAACTCAGGGTTATTTTTAAAACCTTCTGGAGATGCAACCTCCATAACATCATGACCTTCCCATAAACCATAGGCATCTCTAAAGGTAGCAATACCACTTTCGGCACTCATTCCAGCGCCTGTTAAAACTACTATTTTTTGTTCCATTTTTTAAATTGATTACTTGTACTAAATTGAGATAAGCGTTCTTTTATTTTAGTACTAAGCTGAGGTTTGGTGTAGCTTGTAGTTGCAATGATTTTATTACAAAGTTGTACTGCCTTGTCAAACTGTTGCGTTCTGTCAAAAACAACAAGTAAACTAAATTTGGGCGTATTAAATTCGGGGTAATTTTTTAGCATATTTTTATAAAATACAGCAGCTGATTCATAATCTTTTTTAGCAAAATATAAGTTCCCTTTTTCAAAATCTAAAAAAGTATCATGTGTAAAGTTTTCTAACAGGTTAATGCATTTAAAAATAGCCTCATACTCTTTATTAGCATAGTAATATTGCATAGCAACCAACTGTGTGTTTGGCGATTTTGTAAAATTTTGTAAAATATTTTCAATGGTGTCTACATACGCTTCTTCAGTTAAAGAAGCTGCAATTTCAAGTTTTAAAAAGGCAGTAAACCGATCTTTATTTTGTAATGATTTTTGAAGTATTGTAATATGCTTATAAGCACTTTTATAGTCATTTTTATTAGCCGCATCAACAAAGTTTTTAAGCATTAAAATGGGCTTGTATTCGGTTTTTTTTAATAAAGAAGTAATTTCTTTTTTGGGTACGGTACTTAAATAAAATAACTTTAAACTTTCTGATAATTTTTGATTGGTGCTAAACACAAAAATATCATCAATATAAAAATGAGTATTAGCTTTCAAAATACGATAATCATGATAATCTAGTCCATATTGATTGGTATAATACCTAAAAATTAAATGATACGTTTTATCGCGTTCATCAAAATGATAACTCACAAAATTGTAAAAATCTCCATTTTGTACTGCATTGCTAATTTCTTCAGGAAAAGATTGCAAGCGTTTGTGAAAAAGGGGTTTAAATTTTTTATTAAATTTATGTAGTGCTTTGTTTTTTGGGTCTTTTAGTATAATTGAAGTATATATTTGAGCACTATTGATGTTTTTAACTAGAAAACTAGGGTTTTGAGTAGCAATACTTTTAGAAATTGATAATCCATACTTTTTAATTAGGCTATCATTTTTAGGTGTATTTTTAATAGCACTATTGTTTTTTTGCGAAAACCCTGCTATTGTAATTAAAAAAAAGAAGAATATAAGTTGTGTTTGTTTCATTTTAAATTAAATTGTCGGTTTAAAGATACCATTTATGATAGATAAATCCTTGTTTTTACATTTAGAAAATATTGTGAGTCAAAGAAGACGTGATAAATTTTTAAGAATACTCAATAACCGAACCAAACATATTACGGTAGTTTTGGAAGACGTTTATCAAATGCATAACACCAGTGCGGTAATTAGAAGTTGTGACGTTTTTGGGATACAGCAAGCACATGCTATTGAGGTGACTAATAAAAATATATTGGATAAAGAAATTGCAATGGGCGCTCAAAAATGGGTGGATTTAGAGTACCATAATGATACTGAAACCTGTATTCAAAAACTACGAGCAGCGGGATATCAAATTATTGCCACAACGCCGCATAATGATTCCTGTATGGTAGCCGATTTTGATGTAACTAAAAAATGTGCATTGTTTTTTGGATCTGAAAAAGATGGTATTTCAGAAGCAGTAATGGCACAAGCAGATGGTTTTATAAAAATACCCATGGTAGGTTTTACAGAAAGTTTAAACATATCGGTTTCCGCAGCTATCATATTACAAACGGTTACTACAAAATTGCGAAAATCAACAATAAAATGGCAACTTACTAATGATGAAAAAGAATATTATCAATTGCATTGGATGAAAAAATCGATAAAAAGTATTGATAAAATTTTAGCACGATTTCATTCAGAAAAATAAAAAAACGGATCCTTAAAAAATGAATAGGTAAATGAATAAAAACCACCTATCTTTTTAGTAATTTTACCAACTTAAACTGGGATTAATAACTTTTGGTGTAGAACATCGGGAAATTAAATCTTCCAAAACTTCGGAATGGGCTATCGCCCCGCGATAAAAAATATTTTATGATTACAGTAGATAATTTAGCAGTAGAGTTTAGCGGTACCACTTTATTTAGTAACGTTTCCTTTGTCATTAATCCCACCGATAAAATTGCCCTAATGGGTAAAAATGGTGCAGGAAAATCAACCATGATGAAAATTATTGCAGGAGCACAAAAACCTACAAAAGGACATGTTAGAGTGCCAAATGATGCCGTTATTGCGTATTTACCACAGCATTTATTAACAGAAGATAATAATACTGTTTTTGAAGAAGCAGCAAAAGCCTTTAGTCATGTATTTGCAATGCGTGATGAAATGGAAACCTTAAATAAAGCATTGGAAACCCGTACGGACTATGAAAGTGATGCGTATATGGGTATTATTGAAAAGGTTTCGGAATTAGGCGAGCAATACTACGCGCTGGAAGAAGTAAACTATGATGCAGAAGTTGAAAAAGCATTGAAAGGTTTAGGTTTTAAACAAGAAGATTTTACAAGGTTAACCAATGAGTTTAGTGGTGGTTGGCGTATGCGAATTGAATTGGCAAAAATACTATTGCAAAAACCCGATTTAATTTTATTAGATGAGCCCACCAATCATATTGATATAGAATCGGTAATGTGGTTGGAAGATTTTTTGGTAAACAAAGCAGATGCCGTATTGGTAATTTCTCATGATAGAGCCTTTATTGATAATATTACCAATAGAACTATTGAGGTTACTATGGGGCGTATTTATGACTATAAAGCCAACTATTCTCATTATTTACAATTGCGTGAAGATAGGAGAGAGCATCAAGTAAAAGCATATAAAGAACAGCAGAAGTTTATAGCTGATAATAAAGTATTTATTGAACGTTTTAAAGGAACTTTTTCTAAAACCAATCAGGTTACCTCAAGAGAACGTATGTTAGAGAAATTAGAAATTATTGAAATTGACGAAGTAGATAATTCGGCTTTAAGATTGCGTTTTCCTCCTGCACCACGTTCTGGTGATTATCCTATTACGATAGAAAATTTAACTAAAAAGTACGATAATCACGTGGTTTTTAGCGCCGCTAATATGTCTATTAAAAGAGGCGAAAAGGTTTCTTTTGTGGGTAGAAATGGTGAAGGAAAATCAACAATGATTAAAGCTATTTTAGGCGAAATAGAAGTGGAAGGTAAATGTAGCTTAGGACACAATGTGCAAGTAGGTTATTTTGCACAAAATCAAGCCGCTTTATTAGATGAAAGCTTAACGGTTTTTCAAACCGTAGACGATGTAGCTAAAGGAGACGTGCGTACCAGTATTAAAAATATTTTGGGTAGGTTTATGTTTAAGGGGGATGATATTGATAAAAAGGTAAGTATGCTTTCTGGAGGAGAAAAAACCCGTTTAGCAATGGTAAAATTACTGTTAGAACCTGTTAATTTGTTAATATTAGATGAACCAACTAATCATTTAGACTTAAAATCAAAAGATGTGTTAAAAGAAGCGTTATTGGATTTTGACGGCACGCTAATATTAGTATCTCATGATCGTGATTTTTTACAAGGACTCTCACAAAAAGTATTTGAGTTTAAAGACCAACGTGTAATAGAGCATTTTGAAACTATTGATGCCTTTTTAGAACGTAATAAAATAGAAAGTATCGCTGCTATTAATTTGGGGTAGTTGGTTTAAATAAATCGTATTAATTTATATGTGGTATTTTTAGAAACGAACACTTTATCGGGTATTTATGTAGTTCATCGTCAATAGAGAAGTGCATCAAAAAAGAATACTTAACTTCGTTATAAAAAATCACCAAAAAACTAAATTATTAACAATTTAAAATTTTATTTTATGAAAAAGATTACATTATTATTAGCAATGGTTGCCTTTTGTTGGCAGGCTAATGCACAATTTACAGAAGGATTTGAAACAGATATCCCTGCAACTTGGACAGTGCAAGCAGGAGGAGGTGCTAATGGATGGGTTCAGAATGGAACCCCATCAGGCGGAGCACAAGAAGGTGCTGCGGTAGCAAGTATAACATTCAATGCAACGGCACATGATGATTATTTAATTACCCCAGCAATAGCAGTAGCGGCAGCAACAAATGATAGGTTAAGTATGTATGTTAAATCAAGAAGTGCTACATTTTTAGAGCCATATGAAGTATTGCTATCAACTACGGATACAGCAACAGCTTCTTTTACTGTAACCTTACAAGCATCTTCAGATGCGCCAAACGCATGGACTCCATTGTCTTTTAATTTGTCGGCCTATGTGGGGCAAACTGTTTATGTAGCAGTTCATGCAACAGGTACTAACAAATGGCAATTATTTGTTGATGATGTTGTAAATGACGCTATTCCATCATGTACACAAGCTACTGTAGCAAGTTCTACAGTAATGCCAGATTGTATGAATTCACAATTTAGTGTAGATGTTGATGTTACTACATTAGGTGATGCTACTGAAATAACAGATGGTACAACTACATGGACAGTTGCTGCTACTGGAGTAACAACAGCAGGACCTTTTGCAGACGGTGTAACAGTAAGTTTAACATTAACACATAGTGATGCAGCTTGTAATTTGAATTTAGGTAATTTTACCTATATTTGCCCACCAGTAAATGATATGTGTGCAAATGCAACAGTTCTTGTTCCTTCTCCATCAGCAGCAAAAGTATGGAGTACAGGTACTACATTGGGTAATACTGCTTCAGGACAAACCCCAACCCCAACTTGTAGTAATTTTGGTGCAGGTAGAGATGTTTGGTACACCGTAGAGGTGCCAGCAGCAGGTGATATTATTATAGAAACACAAACATCTGCAGGTACTCCTATGACAGATAATGGAATGGCAGTGTATTCAGGTACATGTGGAACTTTAACAGAAGTAGGTTGTGATGATGATAGTGGTGCAGGCGCTTTTGCAATGGTAACTTTAACAGGGCAAACAGCAGGAGCTATTTTGTATGTGCGTGTATTTGAGTATAATAACGCTGCTTCAAAAATGATGGGTCCTCAAGATGGTGCATTTGAAATTTCAGCGCATGCAGTAGATGCTACTTTAGGAGTTCAAGAATTACAACAATTGGAAGGATTTAATTTTTATCCAAACCCAGTAACTAATGTATTAAAAGTTAGTGCTCAAAGTAATATTGAAAGTTTACAAATTGTAAATATGTTAGGTCAAGTGGTTAAAACTGCGCAACCAAACATGCAAACATATAATTTAGACATGAGTAGTTTAGCTACAGGTGTTTACTTTATTAAAGCAAGTGTAAATAATGTGGAAGGTACTTTCCGTATTGTAAAACAATAAATACAATGTAGTTATTATAACTAACTAAATAATTTAAAATGCTCGTGAGAAATCACGAGCATTTTTTTTGTAAAAAATAGTCTAAAAAGCGTAGTCATCTCGACCTTTTTTGGAGAGATCACACAAATAGCGCATCTAAAAAGTTAAATTGATAAAAATAATTTAACAGTTTAGGTGTTTGAAATTTAGCATTTCTACTTATTGAATGAGTTGCTAATTTTACATTTTTTTTTACTTTTCGCAAACCTCCTTTTTCTTAATAGCTATAATAATACCGATTAGGAGTCACCTCGCTCTTTCAGGCTCCTCACAATGACTATTTGTTTAGTTTTACTGCTCACTGCAACTGCCAACTGAATACTTTTCCCTAATCACTAAAGTAAGATCCGAGTTGGAGTCCCTATAATTATCGGGAACTTCGGTTGAAAAAAAATAACCTTGTAAAACGTTTGTTTGGTTTTTTGGTTACTACCAACGGAGTACGTTATTCTATGTGGTCCTTTATATTTCTCAGCGTATCTTTGTAAAATAACTTTTTTTAGTATTACGGTATACTAAAATCTGTATACTGAAAACTAAATACTTCTCACTTTTTTACGTATATTTGCATGCAATTATTACCAATTGCAACATGACAACACACAACAATAAAATTGTAGGCGAAGGTTTAACCTATGATGATGTACTTTTAGTACCTGCTTATTCTGAAATTCTTCCAAGAGAAGTAAGCATACAAACAAAATTTACTAAAAAAATAACAATCAATGTACCCATTATTTCGGCAGCAATGGACACCGTTACTGAGAGTGCTATGGCAATTGCAATGGCACGTGAAGGAGGTATAGGTGTATTGCATAAAAACATGACAATTGCCGCACAAGCAAATGAAGTACGTAAGGTAAAAAGATCAGAGTCAGGAATGATAATTGACCCAGTAACCTTACCGCTGTCGGCTACTGTAGCAGATGCACAACGCAATATGCACGAACATAAAATTGGAGGAATACCTATTGTTGCTGAGGATGGTAAATTAATTGGTATTGTAACCAATAGAGATTTGCGTTTTGAAAAACAAGGAGCAAGACCAATTGCTGAGGTAATGACTACTAAAAACTTGGTAACTACTTCTAAGGGTACTTCTTTAGCGCAAGCAGAAGAAATTTTACAAAAAAATAAAATTGAAAAACTTCCTGTTGTAGATGATAACTATAAACTAATTGGATTAATAACTTTTAGAGATATCACCAAATTAACCTTAACACCAAATGCGAATAAAGATAGTTTTGGTCGTTTGCGTGTTGCTGCCGCTTTAGGTGTTACAGGAGATGTGTTGGAGCGTACAGATGCTTTGGTAAAAGCAGGTGTAGATGCCGTAATTATTGATACCGCACATGGGCATACTAAAGGTGTGGTTGATGTGTTGAAAAAAGTAAAAGCAAAATATAATGATTTACAGGTAATTGTAGGTAATATAGCAACAGGTGCAGCAGCTAAGTATTTAGTTGATGCAGGTGCTGATGCCGTTAAAGTAGGTATAGGACCGGGTTCTATTTGTACTACACGTGTAGTTGCAGGAGTAGGATATCCTCAGTTTTCGGCAGTATTGGAAGTTGCCGCAGCTATTAAAGGTAGTGGTGTTCCAGTAATTGCAGATGGTGGTATTCGTTACACAGGAGACATACCTAAAGCCATTGCAGCAGGAGCTGATTGTGTGATGTTAGGTTCTCTTTTAGCAGGTACTAAAGAATCTCCAGGAGAAACGGTATTGTTAAACGGTCGTAAGTTTAAAACCTATAGAGGAATGGGGTCGGTAGAAGCAATGAAACAAGGATCTAAAGATCGTTATTTTCAAGATGTTGAAGACGATATTAAAAAATTAGTACCCGAAGGGATTGTAGGTCGTGTAGCTTATAAAGGTGAGTTAAATGAAAGTATTCACCAATTTGTTGGTGGTTTACGTGCAGGTATGGGATATTGCGGAGCGGATAGTATTGCAACATTGCAAGAAACAGGACAGTTTGTACGCATTACAGCATCTGGAATAAATGAAAGCCATCCACATGATGTAACTATTACTAAAGAAGCGCCAAATTATAGTAGATAGTTTGTTCCTTTTTAGTGAATAGACTTTAGTGAGTAGTATAGTAAAATAGAATTGTTCCCTCGATCGGAGTCGAGAGATTTATGTTAATCGTTTTCGTCCCAATAGGTATAGGGAGTATTCGAACAGATAAAATAAACAGTTTAATTATTTAGTTTTCAATTTTGAATTCTTGAATAAAAAATAGCTTAAAGCATGTTGCTTAAAGCCTAAAGCCAATAGAAATGAGCTCAGAAATTTCAAAAAGATACAGTCAGCGTGGTGTTTCCGCTTCTAAAGAAGATGTGCATAACGCCATAAAAAATGTAGATAAGGGATTATTCCCAAAAGCATTTTGTAAAATTGTCCCTGATTATTTAACAGGAGATGATAAGTATTGCTTGATTATGCATGCTGATGGAGCAGGTACAAAGTCCGCTTTAGCCTACATGTATTGGAAAGAAACGGGTGATATTTCGGTTTGGAAAGGGATTGCTCAAGATGCGTTGATTATGAATATTGACGACTTACTTTGTGTAGGTGCTACGGATAATATTATGCTTTCTTCAACAATAGGTAGAAATAAAAATCGAATTACGGGCGAAGTTTTATCAGCAATTATTAACGGTACAGAAGAGTTAATTAAAGAACTAAAAGGTTTTGGAGTAACCATTCATTCAACAGGTGGTGAAACGGCTGATGTTGGTGATTTAGTACGTACCATTATTGTAGATTCTACCGTAACAGCACGTATGAAACGTACTGATGTAGTTAATAATGCCAATATAAAAGCAGGTGATGTTATTATAGGTTTGGAAAGTTTTGGACAAGCTACTTATGAAAAAGAGTATAATGGCGGAATGGGATCTAACGGATTAACATCTGCACGTCATGATGTATTTCATAAGTATTTGGCAAAAAAATATCCTGAAAGTTTTGACGCTGCCGTACCACAAGATTTAGTGTATTCAGGTCAAGCAAAATTAACGGATAAAGTAGAAAATTCTCCTTTAGATGCAGGTAAATTGGTATTGAGTCCAACACGTACGTATGCACCAATTATTAAAGAAATTTTATCAAAATATTCGCCAAAAGAAATACACGGAATGATACACTGTTCTGGTGGTGCACAAACTAAAATTTTACATTTTGTAGATAATTTACACATTGTAAAAGACAATATGTTTCCGATTCCGCCTTTATTTAAACTGATACAAGAACAATCAAAAACCGATTGGAAAGAAATGTATCAGGTGTTTAACTGTGGGCATCGGATGGAAATTTATGTACCTCAAGAAATTGCGGATGCTATTATTGCCATTTCAAAATCATACAATGTAAATGCACAAATTGTAGGTAGAGTAGAAGCATCTGCAACTAAAAAACTGACAATTAATAGTGAGTTTGGTACGTTTAACTATTAAAATTGCGGGGCGATAGCCTAAAAAGGTTATTGATAGGGTTTAGAGTTAAAATATTAAATAGATGATTTTGTCAGTTCGTTCTGATAATTATTGGGAGATTCCGAGAGGAACAATTCGAAATTGAATCAAGAACAAGTAAAAATATCGCGTAAAAAGATTACATTCGTAGTCGATTTTATTGAGAGGCAATAGCCTAAAGAGTTTAAGAAAAAGAAATATGTTAGAGAGATTACAAATAGTAAAGCAGCGTTTTGATGAAATTAGTGATTTAATCATTCAACCAGATATTATATCAGATCAAAAACGTTACATACAAATCAATAGAGAATATAAAGATTTGCGTATTCTTATGGATAAACGTGAAATTTATTTGGAATTAACCAATAATGTAACGGAAGCCAACGAAATTATAAAAGATGGTTCTGATGCTGAAATGGTAGAAATGGCAAAAATGCAATTGGACGAAGCTAAAGAGCAAATACCCGTTTTAGAGGAAGAAATTAATGTATTAATGATTCCTAAAGATCCAGAAGATGCTAAAAATATAGTTGTTGAGGTTCGTGCAGGTACAGGAGGTGATGAAGCTTCTATTTTTGCAGGAGAATTATACCGTATGTATACCAAATATTGCAGTAGTAGAGGCTGGAAAGTAGAGGTTGTAAATACAAGTGAAGGGACTTCAGGCGGATTTAAAGAAATTGTTTTTGAAGTTTCAGGAGATGATGTTTATGGAACTATGAAATACGAATCTGGCGTGCACCGTGTTCAACGCGTACCGCAAACTGAAACACAAGGACGTGTACATACATCTGCAGCAACGGTAATTGTATTACCAGAAGCAGAAGAGTTTGATGTACAGTTGGATATGCAAGATGTACGTATTGAGCGTACCACATCAACAGGTCCTGGAGGGCAATCCGTAAATACTACTTATTCGGCAATTAAATTACATCACGCCCCAACAGGTATGATTGTAAGTTGTCAAGATCAAAAATCATCACATAAAAATTTAGAAAAAGCCTTAAAAGTATTGCGTTCTCGTTTGTATGAATTAGAATTAGCTAAAAAAATGGCTGCCGATTCTGCTACCCGTAAAAGTTTAGTATCATCAGGAGATAGAAGTGCAAAAATACGTACCTATAACTACCCACAAGGGCGAGTTACCGATCATAGAATAGGATTAACTTTATATGATTTGCCAAATATTATAAATGGCGATATTCAAAAAATTATTGACGAATTAAAAATTGTTGCGAATACCGAAAAGTTAAAAGCAGCGTCTGACGAGATATAAACCGTGGGACGGTTGCCTAAAAAAAATGTTAATAAAGGAATTTTATGACTAAGGAAAGCTTAATTATTTGAATTTAAGAGTAAAAATAGTTAACTTTACA
>CAZSQD010000010.1:0-25331 GCA_964608925.1 uncultured Kordia sp. | reverse complement strand
TTTGGACCCTCTGATTAACAGTCAGATGCTCTAACCAACTGAGCTAAAGAGGAATTTATCCGTTCAATGTAAACATTGAGTTGGGAAAGGTTGCTTTGTTAAGCGGTTGCAAATATAAATACTTTTTTTAATTGTGGCAACACAAAAATAAAAAAATATTAATTATTTATTTTATAAAATGTCTATAGATGTCATTACCAAAGGCATAGACAAAAAGTGTCATCATTAAAACAAAGCCTACCATTTGTGCATATTCCAAAAATTTATCACTTGGTTTTTTACCCGTAACCATTTCATATAACACAAACATAGCATGTCCACCGTCTAAAGCTGGTATTGGCAATAGGTTTAACATACCTAGCATTATTGATAAAAATGCGGTGATGTTCCAGAAAATTTGCCAATTCCAAGTGGTTGGAAAAATTTTAGCAATGGACACAAAACTCCCTAAACCTTTATAAGCTCCTGTTTTTGGATTCCCTATAGCTTTTAGGTTTTTACCCATCAACTTTAACTTACTCATAAACTTAGTTGCTCCGCCTCCAAAAGACTCTAAAAAGGTATACTTTTTAGTTGATAACGTATAAAAACCTAGTTTATCTAAATCCGCAGCCGACAAGGATGTTATAGCTATACCCAATTTACCTTCCTTACTTACCTTTACATTTACTACACGTTTTTCTTTTTTGGCATTCATAACCATCATTGAAATGGTTTGATTTGCTTTTGATTTTAAAACTTCTGCAAATTGTGTGTAATTTACTTTCTTACCTTCTATTTCAATAAGTATGTCATTCGCTTTTAAACCGCTATTTAAGTTTGGAGAATCTTCTTGAATCATTCCCACAACTACAGGTCTTGGAAAATCAATTAAGCTCTTCGCATCAGCATCTACCAAAGTTCCTAAAAAATTTACAGGAATATGTAATGTTTTGTTCACTCCATTACGGTTTACTATTACCTCTTCTCCAAATAATAAGTTAGCGCGAATATCATTAAATTGTTCTGGAATTTCACCGTCTATAGAAACAATTTTATCTCCTGTTTTCAATCCAATTTGCTCTTCAATAAATGCAGGTACTACAATACCGTCTTTTAATTGATCATTTGCCAAATACTTATCACCATAAGTAAATGATAGAAACACGAAAATTAAATACGCTAATACAAAATTTACCGTTACACCACCTAACATAATAATTAAACGTTGCCATGGCTTTTTAGAGCGAAATTCCCACTCTTGTGGTTCTTGCTTAAGCTGCTCAGTATCCATACTTTCATCAATCATTCCTGATATTTTTACATAACCTCCTAATGGCAACCAACCAATACCATACTCGGTACCGTTTTTAGTAAAACTGAATAATTTTTTACCCCAAGCATCAAAAAACAAGTAAAATTTTTCTACGCGTGTGCCAAATAATTTTGCTGGATAATAGTGTCCCCATTCGTGTAATATGATTAATAAAGACAAACTCAATAAAAATTGAGATACCATAATGATGATTTCTGTAACTGACATAAATTTTAATTTTGAGGTGCTAAAATACCATTTTTAATATAATTTTTAGTGTTTTATTTTTGAAAACAATACTATCTTTGCTTCTTAAAACCACTACTATGTTATCCTACTTTAAAGTATATAAAAAGTTTGCTATTTTCTTTTCAATATTTTCGGCTATTGTATTGTTTTTAATTTACAACGCTTTAAGTCCGAAAGTGCGTTTACCTATTTTTGCTCCTGGTAAAAATGTAAATCAGGAACTGGTAGATAGTACCGTTGTGCACGTAAAGAAAAATCATTTTATTGCCGATTTTAAACTCACCAATCAAAACGGAAAAACCATTACTCAAAAAGATTACGAAAATAAAATTTACATTGCCGATTTTTTCTTTACTACCTGCGCTACTATTTGCCCTGTTATGACTACTAATATGAAGAAAATTCAAGGAATTATTATTCATGATGATGAGGTATTACTATTATCACATACCGTTACTCCAAAAATTGATAGTGTAGCGCAACTTAAAAAATACGCTTTAAAAAAAGGGGTTATAGATAGCAAATGGAACTTAGTAACAGGCAGTAAAAAAGAGATTTACAACTTAGCCCGAAAATCATATTTAGTAGCCAAATACGACCCTAAACAACCTGATGGTTACGGTATGGTGCATACTGAAAACTTTGTTTTAGTAGATAAAAAAAGACGCATTAGAGGTATGTATGATGGTACAGATGATAAAGATATTGAGCGTCTTTTAGCTGATTTGGAGATTTTAAAGAAGGAGTATCAGAAATAAAAACACCTTATTCAAAAATAGAAATCTCATAATTAATGTCTTTTATTTTATTAATTCCGTTTGGATAAGGAACTAATACCACATTCATAGCTGAAAATTTTTTAGACGAAAACAACGAAAGTATTTTTTTAGAAATGACACCACTTGGGTAAAATACTAATTTTTCTTGACGTATAAATTTATCCTTCTCATATACATTTACTACAACAATTGCCTCTCCTGCACGTATGCAACTTACATTTGTAGGGCAGCGAGAATCTGAAACTACCTCAACAAACTCAATACGCGTTGTTGCATCTAATTGTAGCGCGTCATTAAATTTAAAATGAATTACTTGTGGTACTGTAATAATTTCCGAAGTTTCTTGTGCCATTACCAAATTTGTTAGCAATAAAAAGAAAACGATTGTATATGTAATTTTTATCATGAGGCTATTTTTATATAATATTACCTAAATCATGCCAAAAGAAACTCATTTTTTAAATATCATTTAAAAAACCTAATTGTTGGCGTAAATTATCTTGTTTTTGGTAGGGTAATGGGATGATTTCCGTTTGCTCCTTATTAGCTGTAATGGTTGATACTATTGTACCTAACGCATCAATAACTACCGAGTTACCAATGTAGGAAAATCCATTACCATCCTGCCCTACTCTATTAACTCCAATGGTATAACTCATGTTTTCAATAGCACGCGCTTTTAAAAGTGCATCCCAAGCTGTAATTCGTTTTTGTGGCCAACTAGCAACGTACAACAGTACATCATAATTATACGTATTATTTGACCAAGTAGGAAAACGCAAATCATAACAAATTAACGGACATATTTTCCATCCTTTATAAGCTACAATTAATATTTTATCTCCTGCTGTAAATACTTTATCTTCACCCGAAAGGGTAAATAAATGGCGCTTATCATAACAATTAATATCACCATTAGGATGTACAAACAACAACCGATTATAATAATTACTATGCTCTTTAATAATAAGGCTCCCTACAAGAGCTGCTTTTTTTTTACGTGCTAAATTTTGCATCCACAAAACCGTTTCACCGTTCATAGTTTCAGCTAAATTTATATTTTTGGTAAACCCCGTAGTAAATAATTCAGGCAATACAATTACATCCACTTCATGGTTAATGGTGTTTATTTTTTTAGCAAACAACAATCTATTTTGATTTGAGTTTTCCCAAACTAAATTGGCTTGAATGATGGCAATGTGTAGACTTTCTTTAACCATTTATATTTTTTTAACCGTAATGTTTCCGTTATTCGTTTTTAAGGCATACCTAGATTGCCCTTTTGCTATATCTGACACCTTAACCACACCCGTATTGGTTTGTGTTTTTACAACACCTTCATTTGTTTTTAATACAATTGAACCACTCGAAGTAGAGGCGGTGATATACCCTTTTATATTTTGCAAAAAACAGCTACCTGATTGTGAATCTATCAGTAAAGATTGATATGTACCTGAAGCTACAATAGTACCAATATCACTTTGTATAATTATTTGTAGATTTTCTGGCACCCATATATCTACAGCAATAGCGTGTACTTTATGCGCACTTAGTTTATCTTGATAATTAGGGAATATAAAATCAACATTACCATCTATATTTAAAGTAGTAGTGCTACGAGTTTCATTAATAGCAAAATAATTAGCATACTCCCCTTCACTATGTGCCGTTATGATTATTTCTTTTTTTGTTGAAGTGTGCAAGGAAATATTGAAAACCGAATTTAACGTAAAATATACCGTTTTCAATTGCTCATTTACACCAATTGTATGGCTAATTTCTTTTTGAGAAAAAAGCAGTGTACTACAAAATAATAAGAGAAAAGTAAGGCGTTTCATTATGTTCGCAAGTTACAAAATATAAAATGGATGTTATCCCATAAATACGAAGCACTACAAGTCTTATTTTTAGGTCATTTCTCATAAAAAAATTAGAAATGACACCGTTTAAAAAAATAACTCCACTCAAAAATGACCTCAAAGGTTTCTAAAACCTGTGAGGTTTAATACCAATAAGCATTAAAATTACTGTAAAACCTTTTCATTTTTCACTTTAACAAACACAAAAAAGCCACCTCTTAATTGAGGTGGCTTTTTTTATTTAGATTTCCAAAATTGGAATAAATCATGTACGGGCTGGCTATTACCCTGTGACTTAATCTAGGTTAAATATTTAATCTCTTCTTGGTTTTCTATCGTCTCTACGATTATCTCTACCTTTATTTTCTCTTGGCGGTCTTGCAACATAACCTTCTGGTTTTTCCAATAACGCTTTACGAGAAACTTTTTCTTTTCTTGTTCTTGGATCTTTACCGAAGTATTTTACATCAAATATATCTCCCATGCTTACTACATCAGAAACTTTTTCAGTACGCTCCCATGCTAATTCAGATATGTGTAATAACACTTCGTTTCCTGGTGCTTCTACATATTCTACTACGGGTCCGAAATCAAGAATTTTAATTACTTTAACTTCATAAACGCTACCTACTTCTGGTCTGAAAAGCATAGACTCAATACGTGCTAATACAGTTTCAATTCCTGCAGGATCTGTTCCTAAAATTTCAACAATACCTTCTTCAGTTACAGGATCTTCATTAAGAACAATTGTTGTACCTGTTTCTTTTTGTAATTCTTGAATATGTTTACCTCCTGGTCCAATAAATGCACCAATCATATCATTAGGTATTACACTTGTTACCATTTTTGGCGCATGTGCTTTTACATCTCCTTCTGGAGCAGAAATAGTATCGGTTAATTTACCTAAAATATGTAAACGACCGTCACGAGCTTGCGCTAATGCAGATTCTAATACATCATAAGACAATCCTTTTACTTTAATATCCATTTGACAAGCAGTAATACCTTTTTCAGTACCTGTTACTTTAAAATCCATATCTCCTAAGTGATCTTCATCTCCTAAAATATCAGACAATACTGCAAACTTACCTGATTCTGCATCAGAAATTAATCCCATTGCAATACCAGAAACTGGGCGTGTTAATTGAATACCAGCATCCATTAATGCCATTGTACCAGAACAAACTGTTGCCATTGAAGAAGAACCGTTAGATTCTAATACCTCAGCAACTACACGTACTGTATACGGGCAATCAGCAGGAATCATACCTTTTAAGGCACGTTGTGCTAAATTACCATGTCCAATTTCTCTACGAGAAGTACCTCTTAATGGGCGCGCTTCTCCTGTACAAAATGGAGGGAAATTATAATGTAAATAGAAAGTTTCTTCACCTTCATAAGATGGTGTGTCAATTTTACTAGCTTCTCTAGATGTTCCTAAAGTTACGGTTGCTAATGCTTGTGTTTCTCCACGTGTAAAAATTGCAGAACCATGAGTTGATGGTAAATAATCTACCTCACACCAAATTGGTCTGATTTCATCAGTTTTACGACCATCTAAACGTAAACCTTCATTTAAGGTTAAATCACGAATAGCTGCTTTTTGTGCTTTATTGAAATATTTTCCAATTAAGTCACCGTATTCTGCTGTTTCTTCTTCAGAGAAAGTAGCTTTTAATACTTCTTTAATTTCAGAAAAAGCAGTTGTACGCTCTTCTTTAGATGTTCCCCTTTTAGCAACATCATATATTTGTTGATATACTGCAGTGTTAATTTTTTCTGCTAAAACCTCATCAGATGCTTCTTCAGCATACTCACGTACTTCTTTTTTACCAAATGCTTCTGCTAAACGAACTTGAGCAGCACATTGTACTTTAATTGATTCATGTGCAAATTTAATAGCATTTGCCATATCTTCTTCACTACATTCATCAAATTCACCCTCAACCATCATTACAGAATCAGCAGATGCCCCAATCATCATATCCATGTCAGCAGTTTCTAATTGTGCTCTACTTGGATTGATAACAAACTCACCGTCAATTCTTGCTACTCTTGCTTCAGAAATTGCACATTCAAATGGAAAATCACTCAATTGTATTGCTGCTGATGCTGCTAAACCTGCTAATGCATCTGGCATAACATCTTCATCATTAGACATTAATTGAATCATTACTTGTGTTTCCGAATGGTAATCTTTTGGAAACAACGGACGTAAAACTCTGTCTACTAAACGCATGGTTAATATTTCGTTGTTACTTGGACGTGCTTCTCTTTTAAAGAAACCTCCTGGGTAACGACCTGCTGCTGCAAACTTTTCTCTATAATCTACTGTTAATGGTAAAAAATCTACCGTACCTGCTTTGTAGCTTGATACTACAGTACATAATAACATTGCTTTACCCATTGTAACGACTACGCTACCATGTGCTTGTTTGGCTAATTTACCTGTTTCGATAGTAATTTCTCTACCATCACCGAGGTCTATAACCTCTTTAAATACTTTTGGAATCATAATTTTTTTTAATTATAAATTAAACATTGGTAGTTGTGTTGTGTGTAGTTGTTTGTTGCCAATGAAAAACTAAAAAATCTAGCTTCTTTATATAAAAGTAACCTTTATAAGTTACTTTATTTTTTATATTTAGTTGTAAACCTTAGTGGGGTTTAAAACTAAAAAAAGAGGCGCGTGCGCCTCTTTTTGTTGAATTATTTTCTTAAACCTAATTCTTTTACTATTGCACGATATCTTAAGACATCTTTTTTAGTTAAGTAATCTAATAAGCTTCTTCTTTTACCTACTAACATTACTAATGCACGCTCCGTATTATAATCTTTACGGTTATTTTTTAAATGCCCCGTTAAGTGATTAATACGTTGTGTAAATAATGCGATTTGCCCTTCTGCAGATCCTGTGTTTTTAGCGTTACCACCGTGTTTTGCGAAAATTTCCGCTTTAGCTTCTTTTGTTAAATACATGCTAATATTTATTTAAATGATTTTTATGTACAGATATGGTTATCATATCAGGGTGCAAATATAGTGTTTTTATTTATTTTGCGACTATTTAAATATGAAATTTATTTTGTGGTGCTTGACGGCAGTTTACTCCAATTTTAACATTAATTCACAAAACAAAACTCCTAGATATTTATATCTTTGAGTTTTACTTTTTTATATGAAACAACTAATATTTTTAATATTCCCGCTATTTTTATTTTCACAATCAGAAAATGAAAAACCTAAATTATATACTAACACCAACTTATTTGAATTTTACGCTAATAAGGAAAGTAATTACTCCAACCTAGTAGTAGAAAAATATAGAGGGGTTGGGTTAGAAATTAACAGTTTTCACGGGATCTTTATTTTAAAACGCTTCGCACTTTCACTTGGAGTAGGTGTTTCTTTTACCATTAGTGATGAATATATGTCATTACCAATTGTTGGAGATTTAAAATGGTATTCTGATGATTATGGTAACGGTTCGTATCTTTTCATAAATACTGGCAGAAATTTAAAATTAGGTAATTTTAAAGCTGGTCAATCTTCAAAAATGGGAATTGGAACTACTATTGATAGTAATGAAGATATTCAATACATTCTTGAAATTTATTTAAAAAGCAAAGAGCTAACCTTAAATGATAAAACTAATTTTAATTATCAAACAACCAGCATTGGAGTTGCTTTTGGTATAAAATTTTAAAACATGAAAAAAATATTTTTAACAATTTTAATAATGACATTTTCACTAAATGTTATATCTCAACAAAAAGATGTTTCTGTTGAAAAATCAATTTACGGAATTCAAACAGGCATATTAGGCGTCTGGATTCATAGTGAAATAAAACTAAATTCTAAAATTGCACTACGTACAGAAGTTGGTTTAGATTCTGGGATTTTTGGAGGCAGTTATTACTCACACACTAATTTCATCTTATTCCCTACCCTAACAGTGGAACCTCGTTTTTATTACAATTTAAATAAACGTAATAAAAAAAGTAAAACTATCTTTAGAAACTCTGGAAACTTTCTAACACTCAAAATGAACTATACACCAGATATATTTGTAATTTCAAATTTAAAAAATATTAGCATTGCTCCAAGTATTTCAATTATACCCAAATGGGCTATAAAGAGAACTTTTGGGAAACACTTTACTTTTGAAACAGGTGCTGGATTAGGGTATCGGAAATATTTTTTAAAAAACACTTCTAAAAATTCAAAAGAAGCAGTGCTCGATTTACACGTAAGAGTTGGCTATACATTTTAAATTAAATGCAATAAAAAGGTCTTTCAAAATAATTTTGAAAGACCTTTTTATATGCTTATTTATTTGAAGTTACGCGGTACGCACCTCTTTGTTTTGTATTAAATCCAAATACAAATTAATGTTAGTTTTTAAATCTTTACGATGACTAATAAAATCTAAGAAACCGTGTTCTAACAAAAACTCTGAACGTTGAAAACCTTCTGGCAATTCTTTACCTGTAGTATCTTTTACTACACGTGGTCCTGCAAAACCTATTAAAGCTCCTGGTTCACCTACATTAATATCACCTAACATCGCAAAAGATGCAGTAGTACCTCCTGTTGTAGGATCTGTACATAAAGATATATAGGGTATAGCACTATCAGCCAACTGCGCTAACTTTGCTGATGTTTTTGCTAATTGCATTAAGGATAAAGCTGCCTCCATCATACGGGCACCACCTGATTTTGAAATTAACAAAAACGGAATGTTGTTTTTTAAAGAATAATCAGCTGCACGGGCAATTTTTTCTCCTACTACAGAACCCATTGAGCCGCCAATAAAAGAAAAATCCATACAAGCAATTACTAAATCCTTTCCGTTAGATTTTCCTACTGCGGTACGTATTGCATCTTTTAATTTGGTTTTTTCTTGAGCCGCTTTTAAACGATCGGTATATTTTTTACTATCGGTAAAATTTAACGGATCTTTAGAGGTTAAATTTGCGTTTAGCTCTTTAATTTTTGAAACGTCATCAAATAAAATTTCAAAATACTCTTTACTACCAATACGCACATGGTAATCATCTTCTGGACTTACATAAAAATTTGCAGCCAACTCTTTAGCTTCTACAATTTTACCTGTTGGAGATTTGTACCACAACCCTCTTGGCGTGTCCTTTTTCTCTTCAGTAGAAGTTTGAATTCCTTTATCTTTTCTTTTAAACCAACCCATTTATGTTTTAGATTTTAAGTTTTAGGTTTTCAATTAAAAAATTGAAGCGCTAAAATTATTTAATTAATTTATAATCCTTTTAAGGAATTACAATGTATTGATATTATTTAAATCGGCAAAAGATTTTAACAATCTTGCCTTAAATGTTGCTTCTCCTTCACGTAACCATTTACGTGGATCGTAATATTTTTTATTTGGCAACTCCTCACCTTCTGGATTACCTATTTGAGTTTGTAAATAATCTTGATTTTTCAATATATAATCCCTAACTCCTTCGGTAAATGCAAATTGCAAATCGGTATCAATATTCATTTTTACCACACCATATCCAATTGCTTCTTTAATTTCTGCTACAGTAGATCCTGATCCGCCATGAAATACAAAATCTATTGTATTATGAGGTACGTTATACTTTTTAGAAATATATTCTTGTGAGTTTTTTAATATTTTTGGCGTTAGTACTACATTACCTGGTTTATAAACCCCGTGTACATTACCAAATGCTGCAGCTATAGTAAATTGGTAACTTATTTTTGATAATTCCTCATAAGCATACGCTACTTCTTCTGGCTGTGTATATAGTTTTGATACATCTACATCACTGTTATCTACACCATCTTCCTCACCTCCAGTAATCCCTAATTCAATTTCTAAAGTCATACCTATTTTACTCATTCGAGCTAAGTATTTTTTACAAATTTCAATATTTTCTTCTAAAGGCTCTTCAGATAGATCAATCATATGTGAGCTATATAATGACTTTCCTGTTTCTGCAAAATGTTTTTCTGATGCGTCTAACAAACCGTCTATCCAAGGTAATAATTTTTTAGCAGCATGATCTGTATGTAAAATTACAGGTACTCCATAAGCTTCCGCCATTAAATGTACGTGTTTTGCTCCTGAAATTGCACCTAAAATACCTGCTTGATCATTCTTATTAGATAATCCTTTACCTGCATTAAATTGTGCTCCACCGTTTGAAAATTGAATAATTACGGGTCCGTTTGCTGCTACTGCTGCTTCCAATACTGCATTTACAGTATTATTACCTACCACATTTACCGCTGGCAAAGCAAAACCTTTTTGTTTTGCGTAGTTAAATATTGCTTGCACTTCTTTACCTGTTGCAACTCCTGCCTTTAAATTATGACTCATTATATTCTTTTTTTAATAGTAAAGCGATAGCCCAAAAATAGGCAATTTTTTTATGTTGGATTATTTATTTTAAGCCAATTAGCACTTTTTTAAAGCATTAATTGGTTGCAAATATATGAAATATCTATTAAGTTATAACATTTGTAAAGGCTAATATTCTTACTCCAAATCTTCTTTAAAAACAGATACAACTAATACCAATTTAACATTCTAATATCGCAATAATTATTGGGACAGGCTATCAAACCGCTAGTTAGAAAGGGTAATTAATACCAAAGTTATAGGTTGCGTTTTTAAAGTTGTAATTACGAAACCATTTTTTATTTTTCTCATAAGGTTCATGAGTTTTAAAACCCACATCAAAACGCAATACAAAGAAACCAAAATCATAGCGTAACCCCATACCAGAACCAATTGCTAAATCTGATAAATTTTTAAAAGATTTGAATTTATAGGTCTCCTCTTCCTCACTATCTAATACATTCCAAATATTACCCGCATCAACAAAAATAGCTCCTTTAAAATCGCCAAAAATAGCATATCTATATTCGGCATTCAGCGCTATTTTCATATTCGCCTCATTAAACTCATTATCACCTCTACTTGTTCCTGGACCCAAACTATAGGCTCCCCAAGCTCTATTATCATTACTACCGCCTGCAAAAAAACTTTTTGAAAATGGTATGGAATTAGAGTTTCCATACGGCAACGCAACTCCTAAAAAACTTCGTATTGCAAACACATTATCACTTGATAGCTCCCAATGCTTAATAAAGTCTATTTCTGCTTTTACATACTGAGAATACGCTACATTAAACAACTCATACCTATCATTTAAATTTCTTTCCAACCCTAACATATTAGATAATGTTGCTAAAGTATTACCTGCAAACTCTAATTTAAATCCGAAACGAGAAAAAGCATTATCCGCCAACCCTTTACGAGTATTTCTTACAAAAGAATAATTGGTGGTTAAAATTAAGTTGTTTTCTGTTAAACGTTTTTTACGCTCATTAATGTTTTTTACCTCTTGCTTTTCTTCAGATGTCATTAACGTTGCTACTGTTGGTGTTAAATTATTATTAACAACATCATTAATAAATTGATTAGCTCCACTGGGGTTTAACAAATCAGAAGCTGTATAAAATGTATTTATAGCAATGGCATTTAAACGGCTATATGCATTATCATATACACTAAAATATCTATTTGGGTTTAAATTTCTAATAAACTGTGCGTTAAATAAATCAATACGATGAGTATTCGTTTTAGTAGCGTACCATTGGTAGTTTAACGCTCCTATTACGGTAGTTTTATCTAACCCAATATTGGTTTGTGTACTAGTACCTATACTAATACGCGTAGTTGGTATCATTGTTTTAGGTATGATGTTTTTTGTGTTTATTGGAAAAAAAATACGAGGAAAAGACAACTTTAAATCGGTTCCTATTTCACGTACATCAAAAAAACGATCTTCCTCGTCCGATCTATCTTTAGAAGCACCGATGGATCCCCTGAAGGATAGCTCTAAGTTTTCCGCACGTCTAAAAACATTACGTGCCATTACGGATGTACTAAAGGCTAATCCTACATTTTGAATATTATTATGGAGTGCATCTACATTAAAATCAAATCCAAACTTTTTTTCTGGGGTCAATAAAATATTTGCTACTAAGCTTGTTTGCGTACCATCACGCTCATCTATTGTATATTTTATATCTGGATATTTAAAGGTTTTTAAATTATTTAACTGATTTAAAGTTTTTGCTTTATCAATATCACGATATACATCACCAACGTGTATGGCAATCACATCACTCAATGCTTTAGGTTTAAAACGCTGCTTCCCAAAACTGTAAAAATTATGTTTGTTATAGGTTGCGGAATCTGTAATTGCTTTTCCTTTATTTTCTATTCCAAAATCAGTAAATACATTTACTTCACTAATTGTATATATTTTAAAAGGTACTTGCTCAAAACCATCATTTGTTCTGCGTCTTTTATTTTTAATATCAATATTCCAAGAAACTGTTTTTTGTATTGAATCTGGATCATACCAACAAATAATTTGTTCTTTCTCAAAAGTATACACCCCATTATTTCGCATCACCGCAGTAATACGATTACGCTCATTTACCACGTCTTGATTATTAGATTGTGCCCCAATTTTTAAAAAAGAATTTACTTTGTGTTTTTGATATATAGAATCCACCACCTTAGAGGCTATCCTGCTCATTAAAGAATCTATAACATAGGGCTTTCCTGTAGTAATGTTATAGTTTACAACACCTCTTTGTTTTTTTAGATAATCAACCGTATAATCTATATTAATATCTCGCCAACCGTTGTATTGATAGTATTCTTTCAAATCATCAATACTATTTTTAATTTTTAAAGAATCTACTATAGCTAAAGGTTCTCCTGATTTTTGAAACCAATCATTTATTTTTAAATAAGCAGTTTTTAAACGATAGGTTTGCTTTTTAGATAAAAAATTATGCAACCTTTGCTCTCTTTTAGGTTTTTTATGCAACCAGGTATTAAAAGTAGAATCAGGATTTTTACTTGATAAATTGTAGATATTTAAACGCACTGGCAATACTCCTAAAAACAATTTATTAGGTTTTGGTTTTATAATACTATAAACGGCTTCATTTTTTGATGCCGTTTCATTGATAGCAATATTGTTCTTTTTTAAAAAAACTTGTTTTGCCTCTAAATGCTTAATTACACTACACGATGTAAAAAAGGTAGTTATTACAATAATAAATGATATTTTTGCTAAATATTGTTTCAAAAGTTGTTGCTATTAAAATAGAAACCAAAAATACATTATTTAAATGTTAAGCAAAAGCAGAATTAAATTAATAACGAGTTTAAAGCAAAAAAAATACCGAAATCAACACCAATTGTTTGTTGTGGAAGGTTTAAAAACGATTAATGAGTTTTTAAATTCTAATTACTCCTTATCTTTTTTATACACTACTCAGTTTTTTGACACCGTAAAAGCTGAAAAACAACTTTTAATTACCGAAAAAGAGTTGCAACAAATTAGTTTTTTAAAAAATTCAAACTCCGCTTTAGCAATTTTTAAAATGAATTTAGAAACTACTACCGAAAATTCTGAACTAACAGTAGCTTTAGATAATGTGAGAGACCCTGGTAATTTAGGCACTATTATAAGATTATGTGATTGGTTTGGCGTTACCCAATTAATTTGTAATACTGAAACTGTAGATTGTTACAACCCAAAAGTAGTGCAAGCCACAATGGGCTCCTTAACACGTGTAAAAGTGCAGTATGTACCTTTAGAAAATTACTTAAAAAACCATACCAAAACTCCTATTTACGGTGCTTTTATGGATGGCGATAATATTTACACCACCACTCCTCAAACAAAAGCAGGTATTTTAGTTTTAGGTAATGAAGCTAATGGTATTTCACCAGAAATAGAAAAACACATTACCAAACGCATTAGCATCCCTCGTTTTGGCACTTTAAAAGCTACCGAAAGTTTAAATGTTGCCATGGCAACTTCTATTTTATTGAGTGAGTTTAAACGTAAAACGAATTTTTAAGATGAAACAAATCATTTGAACTTTGACGCCACTCGTTACAAACGATTGGTAGCGGGGGAAGCGCCACACCATCATCTTAATCGCACCTATACTTTAATACCTGAAAAATCAAATTTCAATTTAAAGCATTATTACCGGGTATTGGGTGTAATTTTATTTATCGGGATTGTGTAAGATTTCGTTGCGTGAAATTAGCGATAAACTTTACAAGTACAAAACCAACTTGAAAATCCGATAGGATTTTCCTAAGTAAGCCAAAACTTAGCAATGAATTTTACACGGTGTTGTAGCCAGTTTTTTTCATTATTAATTCAATCCTTTTGGTAATAATCGAAATATTAATTCGTGATTCAATTTCGGGTTTTCATTTCCGAGATATAGTTTTTGATTAATCATAAAATAGAAAATTAACGTGATTAAATTTTTTAGTTCAAAAAACAACTTTGTCATTTCCCTGTTCTTTTGCATATTATGTACATTATTCCCGTGTACAATTTCATTTCTCAGGTGAAAACATTTTTTTAAAGATTCTCTATACCTTTTCATTTCTGAGATGTTTTTTGATATTAATAATGGAACTACTAAAGTCATATAATCATTTGAAATATTCTTTGAAAAAAAACTTTCAAAAGTAAAGACTAACCGAGTGAAGTTTTTTGAAGTCATAAAACTACCTTTCAAAGCATCAAGAAAGAAATGTATAGAGGAATAATATTTACACCAAAATTTTCCAGTTGTATCCATAAGTTCTGTTAACTTATCGAGTTTATCTTCCATTAAAATATAATGTGATAACAATTCGATTTTATCGTTTTCAAAATAGTAGTTATTATTCTCAGATATTATTGATAAACCGATTGGAGTTGGTTTATTGGAAAAATTGAAATCATACTTTTCCGTTAGAAAATTGAGGTGTAGGTTAAAAACTAAAAATTGAACAAATTCACATATAATCGACTTGATTTTACTTTGGTTATGCCAAGTGTCTACATTTCCTCCTCCCATATTATCAAAAACTAAATCAATATCTTTTTCTTCTTCGTATGAGAGGTTTCGTATTAGTTTGTCTTCAGACTCATATTCAACAGCAATTACAGCAATTTTTGATGCTTCTCCTATACCTGAAGAAATGATTTTTTCTCGGTTTAGGTTTTCTACACTAATATAATTAGATATTAAATTTTCATAATTATGTTGATTGGAGAAAGGGTAGCCGCTGTTATGAATATGTACTTTTATTGTTTTGATATTTTGTAAATACTCTTTATCAAATTCGGCTGTATATTCATCTCTATAGCTTTGTTTTTTCCAAAGTTCATTTTCCGTAAATACCTTAATGAATTTTGTTAAGTCTATCGTTTTATCTGATAAATTCTGTGCAAGATTATTTTGATTCAGGTAGTTTATGTTCGTCTGTGTAAACCAAAGTAATCTTTTCATTTATTTATTTTTTAATTGGCTACAACTATTAAGATATCGTTCAGTTTTAATACCGAATAACTCGGTACAGGTTGTTGCTTATCATTAGACAAGTAAAGTTAGTTAAAAAAACAAGAAAGTCAAGTAAGTAGAAAGTTATTTTTAATAGCAGCTCTAAAAATTGCATTTAAAAAGAACACCTAAACAACTTTTATTGCACTACAATATTTAAGAAAAATCCGCGGGTTTGCATTTTACTAATATTACCCGTCCAAGGGCTATTTGCTCCTGTGTCCCTAATTAACTCATCATCAATAGCAAAAACCCCTCTTATGGTTGGTGATACTTTAAAATAATGCAAGTAAAAATCTATACCAAAACCCAACTCTAAAAACCCAGGGTTGGTAGTAGTCCTAAACTTACCACTAAAATTATCATCCTTACTTTTTTCGTTACTTGATAAATTAATGGTTGTAGAAACTCCTCCTATTAAAAAAGGTTTAAAATTACCAATACGCTTGGTGCTCCATTTTAATAAAAACGGAAAATATATGTAGGTAGATTGTATTTGACGCTCGGAATTTGAGGTGCTTGTAAAATCAATATCGGCAGTAGAATAACTTTCTGGATATTGCAACGTACGTGTAGTAAAACTTAGCCCAGGTTCTATACGAAAATCAATATGTTCCCCTAATTTTAAATTACCTAACAAACCTACATTAAAACCTGTAGATGTTTTTACCACAATATCCTTATGGTTATTGGTGCGGTAATGAAACTTATAATCCAAACTGTTAAACCCCAAATAATACCCCCAACTAATTGTTTTATCATCAATATTACCCCTACCTGCACGAGAGCCGTTACGTACTTTATTATCAGAAAACACCTGTGCTGTTGCCATTTGACAAGCAAATATTAGTATAAAAAAAAAGGCTATTTGTTTTAATTTCATGGTAACAGTTTTATTTTGAAGACACATAAATAGAAGCTACTCCAAAAGTTTGTGGTTTATTTACTACCTCTTTAAACCCTACTTTACGCAAAATATTGTTTAATTTTTCACCATAGGGAAAATTTGCAGCAGATTCTGACAAATAACCATACGCTTTTTTATCTTTTGAAAACAACTTACCTATTAAAGGTAATAATATATTGGCATGAAATTGATACCCTTGCTTAAATGGAAAATTTTCAGGAACTGATGTTTCTAAAATTACAAATTTACCGTTAGGTTTCAATACTCTTAAAATTTCTGACAATCCTTTTTCTAAAGTTTCAAAATTACGCACACCAAATGATACTGTAATGGCATCAAATGAATTATCTTCAAATGGAAGGTTTTCTGAATCGCCCACTACCATTTCCACTCTATCTTGTAAGTTTTTAACCGTTACTTTTGCTTTACCTACGTTTAGCATTCCTTCCGAAATATCCAACCCTACAATTTGAGTAGCTTTTGTTTTTAAAGCAAATAGGATTGCCAAATCTCCTGTTCCTGTAGCAATGTCTAAAATAGATTTTGGTTTAATTGCATCTACAATTGCTACTACTTTACGTCTCCATTTTTGATCTATCCCAAAAGAAATTACACGGTTTAATCCATCATATTCTTTTGATATGTTATCAAACATTTGTGTTACTTGCTCTTTTTTTCCTAAAGTAGAATTTTTATATGGTGTAATGTTTTTTGACATTATTTTTTTATTTAACCGCTAATTGTCTAATCCCTTCATAGACCGTTACACTTACTGCGTTAGCAATATTAATACTGCGTATATGCTCACTCAATAGTGGTATTTTATATAATTTATCGGGGTTTGTTTCTGTTATATTTTTTGATAGGCCTTTAGATTCTTTTCCGAATACCAAAAAAACACCTTCTTCAAATTCAATATCCCAATAGTCTTTTGTGCCATGACTGGATAAAAATACCATTTTAGCAGTTTCATTTTTAGCAAAAAATTCGTCTATACTTTCATAAATAAACAAGTTAATGTGCTGCCAATAATCTAATCCTGCACGTTTTACACGACTATCATTCAACTCAAAACCAAAAGGCTTTACCAAATGCAAATTACACCCAGCGGCTAAACTTAACCGCCCTATATTACCTGTATTATTTGGTATTTCTGGCTCAACTAAAACAATATTAAAACTCATTATTAGGCTAACACTTTTTTAATACGGGCTAATGCTTCACGTAATTGCGCTTCACTTGCCGCATAAGATATACGTATGCAATTTGGCGCTCCAAATGCTTCTCCTGTTACAGTTGCCACATGTGCTTCTTCTAACAATAGTAAAGCAAAATCGGTTGCATTTTTAATTTTTCTACCTGCTATTGTTTTTCCGAAGTAAAAAGAAATATTTGGAAAAACATAAAAAGCTCCTTTTGGCACATTCGTTTTAAACCCCTCAATTTCGCTTAACAAACCTAACACCATATCTCTACGGGTTTTAAACTCATCAACCATGTATTGTATTTTACTAACAGGCGCATCTAAAGCGGTAATAGTTGCTCGTTGTGCAATACAATTTGCTCCACTGGTAATTTGTCCTTGCATTTTTGTACACGCTTTCGCAATCCATTCTGGCGCACCAATGTAACCAATACGCCATCCCGTCATTGCAAATGCTTTTGCTACTCCGTTTATGGTTATGGTACGATCATATAATGCTTCTATACGAGCAATACTAAAGTTTTCACCTTCGTAATTGATGTGCTCATAAATTTCATCTGAAATAATATAGATATACGGATATTTTTCTAACACTTCACCTAACGCTCTATATTCTGCTTCGGTATATTTTGAACCACTTGGGTTGTTTGGCGAATTGAAAAATATTAATTTTGTTTTTGGCGTAATTGCGGCTTCTAATTGTGCTGGAGTAATTTTAAAATCACTTTCAATAGTAGATGGAATTTCTTTATAATTAGCCTCTCCTAATATTGAAATTGCCGAATAACTTACCCAATATGGAGCTGGCAACAACACCTCATCTCCTGGGTTTAACAACACCATTGCTACATTAGCGATTGATTGTTTTGCTCCCGTAGAAACTACAACTTGATTTGGCGTGTATACTAAATTATTATCGCGCTTAAATTTACGGCAAATAGCCTCACGCAACTCTAAATACCCATTTACAGGGGTATATGAGTTGTAGTTATCATTAATGGCTTGTATTGCTGCATCTTTAATAAAATCTGGCGTATTAAAGTCTGGTTCTCCCAAACTTAACCCAATAATATCAATACCTTGATTTTTTAATTCTCTTGCTTTTGCTGCAGTTGCCAACGTTTGTGATATTGGCAAACTGTTAATTCTATCTGATAATGGATGACTCATTTGTTGTATTGATATTATTTATGAAGCGAATTGAGGTTTTTGCCCTAATTCTTTTAATTGACCATAATGCTCTTTAATAGCTTGCCACATAGTAGCATATTCATTGTAAGGTAAACTAAATTCTTGTGCAGTTTCCTTAACAATTTTTGCAATTTTTTGATAATGTACATGACTTATACTTGTAAATAAATGATGCTCTACCTGATGGTTTAACCCTCCTGTATAAAACTCTACTAACCAATTTTTAGGCGCAAAATTAGAGGTAGTATACAATTGGTGTATTGCCCATGTGTTTTTCATATTTCCATTTTCATCTGGCAAAGGCATATCTGTATTTGGCATTACGTGTGCTAATTGAAATACTACACTTAAAATAAAACCTGCTGTGTAATGCATTATCATAAAACCTACTAAAACCTCCCACCAAGCATATCCTAAATACAATGGTAACGCCACCCAAACAGCATAATATACAATTTTACCAACAATCATTTTTGTCCATTGTGATGTTGCACTTGGCATTTTACCATAAGATAATTTACGTTTTAAATAATTATATGTTTGCTTAAAATCGGTAGTAATTGCCCAATTAACAGTTAACAAACCGTATAAAAAGAAGGAATAATATTTTTGAAATTGGTGAATTTTCAACCATTTACTATGTTTCGAAAAACGAATAATTCTACCCGCATCAATATCTTCATCATGCCCAACAATATTAGTATATGTGTGGTGTAACACATTATGTTGCACTTTCCAATTGTAATCATTACCTGCTAAAATATAAATAGAACTACCCATTAGCTTGTTTACCCATTTTTTAGATGAAAAAACTTCATGGTTAGCATCATGCATCACATTCATACCAACACCTGCCATACCTACTCCTACAACAATCATTAATAAAGCTTCTGCCCAACTTGGCATATTTAATGTGAAAATTAATACTATTGGCACTATCAATAACGAAAACATTACTATTGCCTTGAAATACAATTTAGCATTACCTGTTTTTTTAATTTGATTCTCTTTAAAATATCCGTTAATTCGTTTATTTAGGGTTCTAAAAAACTTTGCAGAATCTATTCTTGAAAATTTTATTGTGTTATCCATAATTCATTATTTTATCTACTTGCAAATTTATTAATATAAAATGATATTCTTATCCTTTATTTACTGAAATTAACGCTAAAGCTACAACCCAATATCAAATAAACTTGCTTTGAGGAACTTTATTAACTAATTTAGCCGAAAATTATTGTATTTATCTATGGAAGAAATTTTAAAACAATTCCCAAATCTTACAGCCACTCAAATAAAACAATTTGAACAATTAGGTGAATTGTACCCTGAATGGAATAGCAAAATCAATGTAATTTCACGTAAAGACATTGACGAATTATATACCAAACACATATTACATTCTTTAGCTATTGCTAAAGTTTTAGAATTCAAAAACGGAAGCTCTATTTTAGATGTAGGTACTGGAGGTGGTTTTCCAGGAATACCATTAGCTATCTTATTTCCTGAAGTTAATTTTTATTTAATTGACGCTATTGCTAAGAAAATAAAAGTGGTAGTTGCCGTTGCTGAAGCGCTAGAACTACAAAATGTAAAGGTGGAGCAAATACGTGCCGCTAATGTTGATGCTAAATTTGATTTTATTGTTAGTAGAGCAGTTACCAATATGCCTGATTTTGTAAAATGGGTACGTAAAAAAATTAAAAAGGAAAGCAACCACGAAGTCAAAAACGGGATCTTCTATTTAAAAGGTGGCGACTTGAGCGAAGAACTTTCTATTTTTCCTAATGCCAAACAAACGGATATTTCTAATTTTTTTGAAGATGAGTTTTTTGAAACTAAAAAAGTAGTGTACCTACCATTAAAGTACAAACCTTAACCGTACTCAACACCTCTTGTATAAACATAAAAAAAGCGTTCTGAAATTAATTTCAGAACGCTTTTTTTTATGTTTCTTAAACTTATTTTCCTATTTAGAAAGATAAAGCTAAATTAACCGTTAACCCTGTGTTTTGAGGCACTTGACGACATACACCCCCAACACAAACTAAACCTGCTCTTTGACGTCCATAGTTTAAAGCAGCACGTAGCGCTCCTCTACTATAACTTGTAGTATAACTACCTCCAAAATTATAATAATGTACTTGTTCTTCATCAATCTCATTACCATAATTCCACATATCAGTTGCATACAAGCCAACTTTTCTGCTTAATGCATACTCTAAGGTTCCGCCTGCCCAATTTCCTTTTTCAATATCATTGCTCCACATATGTTGCCCTTCTAAACGAACTGAACGCCCTTTACTTAATTTATAAGTTGCTTCTGCAATACCAATATGTGATGTAATGTACTCTTGTTCTGAACCTTTAAAAGATTGTGCAGGACTACCGTGTGCCAAACCTCTATCAATAACTACATTTACATAACTACCTATCATTTTTAATTTTGGGGATAATTTTTTACGAACTTCAAAGTTAAAATCTCTAAATAGTTTTGCTCCAAATTTTAAAAATTCTGCCTCATATTTTACATCCTCAGCATTTGTTATTACTGATGTAGGCATTTTTGCATCTAACAACGCCCAATAAGAAAGGTTTGCATTAACTTTAGTTCCATATTTACCCCCTAAAGCAGATCCTTTTTTAAATTTATAAAACACATCAAACTGACTCCCAATTTCTCCCGCTTGTCCTAAATTATTTGTAATATTTAAAAAAGGTTGTGCACTATATACATAAATACTAGTCAAAGAATAATCATGTTGTTTTGTTAATGACGGAATATAATTCATACTTGACAAGTTAAATAAATTACTTCCTGGCTTATTGTATTTTCTTTCTGAAAAGAATGCCATGTTTTCTAAACGTCTAAATGTACCTGTAACTCCTAAACCTCTTTTGGTATACCCAACTGTTAATAAAGTAGCATTACCGTCAAAATACTTACCATCTACCACAGTACCACCAATACCACCAATGGCATTTGCTGGATACACTACGGTATCTTCTCCTCTTACATCATACTCAGCATTGAAATATATTTTACCAAAATCAGCATCTAAACGCACTGCATAACTGTTAACCATTTCTGGAAAGCCATTTGGCACAGTGTCTCCTGGGTTTACCAACTCTAAATCTTCTTGTTTCCCTACATAACTTACTCCTAAAGATAGTGAATTAATCTTTTCTGTTTTAATAAACGACTTCAAATCTACTTCTACATCTGCGCCAAAAACTTGAGCTTTAGTAACCTCTTGTTTTGGAAACTCATCTAAACCTATACGTTGTTGACCCCACAAGGCTTTTACACGTACTGCTGCTATTGGACTATACACTACTCGAACTCCACGTAAGGCATTATTTGTGCCTAATTGACGCTCCTCATAAGAGCGCAATAACAAACCACTACCAAATTGCTCATAAAAATAACCTCCAGTTACATCTAAACGTAATTTATTGTTATTATAACGCGCATAATACTGTGCTATATTAGTATCATCAAACTCTTGAGTATAATTTAACAAGGACATTGGCGCATAGCTTTCAACTTGTACACCTACAGTAAAGTTGTTTAAAAAGTTATAATCTAAATTTAAGTAACTATTGGCGCGTAAATGCTCTTCTCCATTTGGATCTTTTACTCCTTCAAAAAAATCACCTAAAGCTTTATCATCATTATACCATTGTATATTACTTTCTAAACTACCACTTAAATTATCTTTAATTTTACCAAATGTGGTTTTGTTTTTTTGAATAGAATCATTTTCCTCTTGCGAAAATCCAACAGTAGCAAAAGTTAATGCTAATGCAGTTATAATTATTTTTTTCATAAATTATTTTTTTGAGTTGTTACTAAGTAATTACAAAAAGTGAAAAACGTTTTACTTCTTATAACATACATAAAAAAGATGTTACTTTATAAAAGCAACATCCTTAATTTTTTTAGTTTGCGTATTTTTTTATTTCTTCTAATAAATCATCTTCTGCGCCTTCAGTATAACCGGAATGACGATATAAAATTTTATTGTTTTTTACAATTAAAGTAACTGGTACTGTAGATATTCCAAGGGCTCTTTTTAAATCATGGTTAGTATCTAACAACACCTTATAATCCCATCCCTTACCATTTACCAAAGGTTTTACTCTTTTTACAGTACGAGAATCATCTACAGAAATCGCATATAGTTCAATTCCAGTTTCATCTTGCCATTCATCATACACATCACTTATAGCATCTAATTCATTTTTACAAGGCACACACCAAGTTGCCCATAATGAAATGACAATCGTTTTCCCTTCTGATAAAGATGCCGTATTTACAGTTTTACCATCCATAGTTTTCAATGTTACACTTGGTAATGTGCTTTGGGCGTTTAAAGCCATAAATCCGAAAACAAATGTTAATAATAGTCCTAATTTTTTCATAATTTTTTAGATATAGTTGATATTAAATTGATTACAATAATATTGCATAAAATATAATTACGCAAACTTTTAACTATTAAATACGTATTTTATTGGTAAACGGGTTTTTATATAAAATAAAAAATGTATATTCGCCTCATTAAAAATGTTTTATGGTATTTTACCATCTTACAAGTTTATTAAATCAATAATCAAACCAAAAAATTAAATTTTATGAAAACAGCAACTATTTTTAAGTATTTCGCTTTATTTTTAGCGATAACAATTATGTCATGTGGAGGATCTGATGATGATTCAGGAAACGGAACTGGTGGTGGTACAGACAATACTGTAACCGCTATAAATGTTTCAACTATAAATGTTGATGGAACTATTGGAGCAGGAGCTTCAGGTACGGTTGACGTATTTGTTGATCAAGTATTAAACTTTACTGTTTTAGACAATTTAGGAAACAATGTAACTAGTGACGTAGTTGTTACCATTAATGGCAACACTGAAACCTTACCATATACATTTACAACTGCAGGTACTTATGATGTAGTTATTACTTACACAAATGCTGCTGGTGATACGTTTACAACTACTTACACTGTAATTGTAAATCCAATCCCTGTACCTAATTCAATTATATTATCAGCTGACGTTACTTCAACTTTTATAGGAGAAGACGCTACGTTTACCGTAATGGATGATTTAGGTAATAATATTTCTTCATTAGCTACAATTACAGTTGCTGGTAATGCAATTACAGCTAACCCATACACATTTACCGCTGAAGGTAGTTTTGATGTTATAGCTACCTTTACAACTACTGTACCTACCACATTAACCTCTAACACGGTTACTATTACTGTAGTAAGACCTCATGTTACTAAAGTAATGGTAGAAGATTTTACAGGTGCATGGTGTGGATTTTGCCCGCGTTTAGCTCATAAAATTGATGCATTAGCGGCTAGCAACTCTAAAGTAATACCATTAGCAATTCATAATGGAGATAACATGGTATTTAGTGGCGGTCCTACACTTGAAAATAATGCAAATATTAGCGGATGGCCAACAGGTAAAATCAATAAAAACATGACATGGAATGAAACGGATGCTCAAGTATTAGCACAGTTAACTCCCGTAAAACCTTTAGGTTTGGCTATTGATTCTAATATTGCAGGATCTACTTTAACCGTAACTGCTAAAGTAGCATTTGACCTTACTGTTTCAGGAACACATAAATTAGTTGTATTTGTATTAGAGGATGGTTTAATTGCAAACCAAACAAATTATATGAACAATGATAGTTCTAGCCCTTGGTACCAAGCAGGTAACCCAATTGTTGGGTTTGTACACGATAATGTTGTAAGAGCCAACTTAACAAATAGTGTTTTAGGTGATGTTATTCCAACAGCAGAAACTATTGGAGGGAATGAGTATAGTAAAGATTTTACGTACACTATACCTAGTGGATACAATGCCGCTAACTTAGAATTAGTTGCTTTTGTTGTTGATGCTTCTGGAAAAGCAGTAAATGCACAGTATGTAAAAGCGGGTCAAAATCAAGCTTTTGAATTAGTACCATAATTACTAAATACACAAATATATCTTTGAAAAAAGATATGCATTTTAAAAAGCCTCATAACTTAATTGTTATGAGGCTTTTTTTTACTAAAAAAAACTAGTTTTAGCTATCATTAAGAGATAACCAAAATTAAATTTACAAAAAACCACTTCTAAACTGACTGTAATAACCCCATAGCTTTATACTTTTATCAAAGTATTATTTATTATTTGCTATATACTGTATTAACATAGATCAGTTTTATTGCAATTTCTAAAAAGCAATGAATTTACTAACACTAAAACAGACACGTTATTGAATATTAAAATTAACGCAATTAGGTTTATATGCGGAAAACAATATGATTTACCACATCAATAGCCGCTATATCAACCTTTCCAAATAGGCATTCACTACGTGTTCCAAACCTAAATACAAAGATTC
>CAZSQD010000009.1:0-27045 GCA_964608925.1 uncultured Kordia sp. | reverse complement strand
CTGATAATGGTTGTGAACCTTGACCATGTTCTAACAGCTCAAAAATATCTGTTTTGTGTTGAAGTGAAATATCAACTCCAGAATCGGAGCTGGCTCATTCAGAAGTCAATTTCATGAATGTTATAGATTTCTGTTTTCTGAATTATGTGACAAATGCTTTTATTACGCTGGCTTTAATTTGACAAATGTTGATATTTAAACAAATTGATGTTTCATACATGTAGTATGCATTTCATTACCAAGTACAACTGTTTACCATGTCATTGATTTGAACGGCAATAAAAATGTTAGTCATTTAATATCTCCTTTTTATGTTTTTAAATGGAGGTAGTTAAATAACTGATTGTCCTTCATTCCTAAACCTTCACAAAATACAATATTTTTTGCAGTGTAATTTTTGTAGGTAATGGAATTGGTGTTTTGTATTAAGCTCTGGTATTCAAATTTCCCTTCAATAAACTGTTGTTTTTCTAGCAATGTTTTTAAATAACTATTAATTAAGTGTCCAACTTTTAACCTCCCAGATTGCGTTACATTTCCAAATTTATGATTTGCTTGAATGTATTGATTATTGTTTTCAATAAATTTTTGTGATAAAAAAGGGGAAAGTGTAGGCTTATCTGCCGCAATATGCCAATTATTTTGCTCTTCAATGTTATTGAAAATTCTATATAAGGGTAGTGGCACTAAAAATGAATCTTGTAAGTAAGCTTCTATTTTTTGATAAAAGGGTATTGCTGTTTTTAGTTGTTCATTTGCTTTCCAAGCTAAGGTAAATCGTTTTAAAATAACAGGATTATACATGCCTCCAGCAACAATAGAGGATGATTTGTTTAGTTTAGAAATTACAATAAAACTCTTGTTGTTTTTGCGTAATTGTTCAGCAAAGGTTAAACCTGCTAAACCAAAACCAACTATAATATAATCCACTTGTTTGTTCATAAATGTAAAATTAAAAATATTAATTGATTTAAGAGTTATTAAACTTTCAGTTTATTACAAAAAAAAATGCTCGTAGAAACTACGAGCATTTTTATAAATATTATTTTGGTATTAATATTGCCATTGATCTAACTCAAAATCTCTAATTTTTTCTTTGATTCGGTCAGACTCTAATAACTGCATTAATGCATTTTCAGGTATGTATTCCGTAATTTTACGATCTTGGTATACATTTTCCTCTTTATACATATATGCACTAAAACGTCTTGAATTTAACAAGTGATCAAATGAAATAGGTTGTGCTGTATTTTTATTATTGTACACCATTGCTTCATTTAAAACAGTTCTTACGTCTGGATAGTAAATCCAAAATGGTTCTACTAATTCTGGTTCATCACTATCTAAAAAATAAACATCTGGTATTACAGGACACAAAGCAATCATTCTGTATTTTAATTCTCCTTGGCGTTTATCAAAATACCATAATCCTTTAATACGGTATTCTTTTACATCATAAGAGCTAATAGCTGTAGTGTCAATATACTCTGGAGAAATTGGTTCACCTGCATTGTATTGCTCGTAACCCGTATCAGCAGTATCAACCTTTACTAAGCCTTCTTGTACGTCTTCCATGTTTGTTTTACCTGTAAAATAGTCATCTGTATATAGATTTTCTATTTTTCCGTTTTTGATATTTTTTAATAAAACATCGTATAAGCTTCTACGCTCCTTGCCAATATGAGCAGTGTCAATAGGGTAATAAAGCGGAAAGTTTACACGTTCATCCAATACAATTTTTTCCCATACCATACGTGACCATAAAATATCTCTATCGTCAATAAAACCGTATTCTAATGGTTTATTGTTGTCATACGCTTTTTGGTCTTCAGTTTTTACACCAATTTCTTCAGGAGTTTTTGCGTTCAATATATTATATTGAGCACTAACACCTTGAATGGTCATAAATGCCAATGCAGCGATTAAAAAGATTTTCTTTTTCATGGGTCTAAATTTATTGTTTATTTGATGTAATACTCTAAAACAAAAAGTATGTTTGTTTTAGAGTATTTTGTAATATGCTTTTAGTTTGAAAGCTCAATTAATACTGGAGATGCAGGTTTTAATTTTATGGGACTACCAACAATCGAAGATCTCATTCCAAAAATCTGAACAATATCACCTCTTTTAGCACCAGCTAATGCAGCTTTAGCTCTTGGGCTTAAACGACTACCATTACATATAATTGTAGGCTTTCCAGGGACTTTAAATTTAAAAGTACCAACTTTTAATTTTAAGTCAAACACAAAATCTTCTAATACAGCAGAAATGGTAGCTGATTTTAAAGAGTTTCTTGTTTTCTTGATTGACCCAGGGACGTTACTTACCGCTGCTTGTGGGCGTGGGATGTCTTTAATTCTAAATTTCTTTCTATCAGAAACTTTTGAGCCGTCACCTAATGTACCGTTAACCGTAATAGTTACCTCTCTACCTTTACTAGGTGTCATGATGTATCCTTTACCTGATTTACGTAAACCTGGTGCAGAAGCATTTGTTTTATTTGATGCTACACCTGCAAATGAAATAGTCATTGGGTTTGGAATACCTCTATAAACAACGTTCATTTTATCAGCAGAAATAGTAGCTGAGTTTGGTTTAGGGATTACTGCATAAGAGCTTTCAATAGCAACTTCAACAGGTTTACCGTTTTCTAAGAAAACAAATTTACCTTTTAAGTCTCTATCTCCAACCGCTCCAGCAGGGAAGTCTAAAACAACTCCACCATCCTTAAAGTTTTTAGGATCTACTTTTTTACCATTTAAGATAACGTGATCTGGTTTTGTTGACGCATCAACTCTACCTAATACAATACGACCTTTAAAGTGCTCTCCAGAAAAGAAAGCTGTTTTTTCAGGTACAACAATTGCCTTATAGTTGTTAAAAGATAATTGAGATGCTTGTTTACCTGATAATAAACCAGATAATATTTCAGACTCTAAAGCCTTAACATCAGATTGAAAAGAAGACATTTTTGCTAAAGATGCAATTGCAGGAAATCCTTCAAAGTTATAATGTAACCATGATTTAGTTCCGTTTTCTTTAGATACTACTTCATTGGTGCTAAACTTTTTATTTAACGTTTCAATTAAAGCAGTGTTATTTTGCTTTCCTTTTGCGTTTTTATTATCCAATAGTTTAAACATATCTGTTTTATAAGTATTGAATGCATCAACTACTGCTTGACCTGCTGGTTTTAATTTGTCTTGTTTAAACCAAGCTTCATCAATAGCCTCACCTTTATCCATAGCCTCATACGGTAATGAACCATCTGGTTTTAAGTTGGCTTGAAAAGGTTTTACAATATCATCTTTTACAGTTTCTAAGAATTTATAAAATTCATTTGAAGCTTTAGAAATGTTTTTTGCTTTTGAGTTTATTACACTGTATTGTTCTGGCTCATCTTGAGCTTTTTGTTGAATACTTTCTAAGAAACTTGTGTTTCTATCTGTTGAAGCAGTATTGCTATCAACAAATTTATCGTTCATCATCCCAAATGCAGTTAATACTTCTTTTGACATGTTCATTGCTAACATTGCCATAAGTACTAAGTACATTAGGTTAATCATTTTCTGTCTTGGGGATAATTTTCCACTAGCCATATTTAATTAGTTTTTAAATTAATATTATTGTTAGTTTAAAAAACTAATTATTTTGTTGTCATTGCAGATAACATACCACCATATACTCCGTTTAAAGAAGATAAGTTAGATGTTAATGATGCCATTTGAGACTGTAATTGCTCAGCATAATCAGCAGCAGATTTGTTTACTTCAGCTTGACGTGAAGCAGATTCCATTTGCACTTTGTATAAAGAGTTTAAACCTTCCATTTGACTTGCAGCTAAGCTCATTTGCTCAGAGTATTTTTTAGTTGCAGCAATAGAATCAACCGCTGGTTGAATTGCATTTGCAGCACCTTCAAAACCTTGAATAGAGGTAGTTAAAGAAGACATTAAGTTAGCATCTAACTTTGCATCTTTTAACATAGCATCTAGTTTTTGAGATAACATACCTTGTACATCTTCTGGAGCATCTTTTCCGCCTTTTTTACCAGACATTTGTCCGCCTGATAATTCAGGGTATACTAATGACCAATCTAGGTCGTCATGTAATGGTTCAAATGCTGAAAGTGCAAAAATAAGTGCTTCAGTTCCTAAACCGATAATTAGCATTAATGATCCACCTTTCCAGTGCATTAATTTGAATAAAGCACCGATAATTACGACTGCTCCACCTAGTCCGTATGCCATTGACATTGTTTTTTTGAATCCTTGTGATTTAAAAATACTCATAATAAATTTGTTTTAGTTAAGTTAATAAATTGGTTATATATAATTAATGGTAAGTAATTATCGTGCTGTGTTTTTTGATGATGTTACATCGGTACCCATGTAATCTTGTACAGTTCTAAAACCTACAAAACTTCTTGATGAGTCGGCGTATTCATAATCACGTGTACTTACTTGTAAAAAGTAAGCAACGTCTTTCCATGATCCTCCACGTATAACTTTACGCATGTTTGTTTTGTCATTTACATTTGGGTTCATAGTTGACATGTATTCATACGCATTGGCATCATAAGCTGACCCGGTCCATTCAGATACGTTACCTGCCATGTTGTATAAATTGTAATCATTAGGTTGGTATGCATTTGCTTCTACAGTATATAATGCTTGATCAGCTGCATAATCACCTCTTAAAGGTTTAAAATTTGCTAAAAAACAACCTCTGTCATTTTTAGCGTAAGGCCCACCCCAAGGGTATGTAGTTCCACTTAAGCCACCACGTGCAGCGTATTCCCATTCTGCTTCAGATGGTAAGCGAAAACTGTTTACGTGTGATTGTCCTTTTTTAATGAAAGAGTTTCTATATAAAGTTCTCCAGTCACAAAAAGCTTTTGCTTGTTGCCAAGAAATCCCTACTACTGGGTAATCACCATACGCATCATGCCAAAAATAATCATTGTGCATTGGCTCATTATAGGAGTATGCAAAATCTCTAATCCAAGCAGTTGTATCAGGATAAACCTCTACAGTATCTGTTTTAATAAAATCTCTTCTTCTTTTTCCTTTGTTTCTTGCTTTAGCAGCTTCTTCAATGTCTAACCATTTGTAACGGTATACAAATTTCTTTACATCCCATGGGCGGTTACCATTAAAGGCTTCTTCAATAGGTAAATACATAGAATCCATTACTTCAACATAATACTCATCTGGATATTCATCTTTGTCTAAAATTAAATCAATATCGTTGTTTAATTTTCTACCTTCATAGTTCTCCATCATGCTGTAATAGTTGTCTAACATATATTTGTCATACACACTTAAGTTTGCTGTATCAGCATCTTTAAAAGCATAAGCAGCAATACCTGTTACATTTTTACCACCAGTATCATCAGTTTCACCAGTTTCGTCAGCTAAAATTGCTAATTTAGTACGTACAATTGAATCACGTACCCAATTTACAAATTGACGATATTCACTGTTTGTAATTTCAGTTTCATCCATGTAAAATGAACGAACAGTTACTGTTTTTGTTGGGGCATCTTGAACGGCAGGTCTATCTTCATCAGATTTACCCATAATAAAAGATCCTCCAGGAACTAAAGTTGTTCCGAAAGGTTGTTCTGGTTTCCAGTTTTTGCCTTTAACGCCAACAAGGTGTCCGTTTGAATTTTTGTTACAACTTGCAAAAGTTGTTAAAATCATTACGAATGCTACAAACTTCTTCATAAAATGTTTCATTAATATTAAGTGTTATCTATTTCAAGGGCGTAAACATATCTATATATTTCCTAAAAAACAACTTTTTTGACAGAAAATGTACAATAATATTGTGAAATCTTCTCTTTTCATCTGAAAAAACATACTTTTTATCGATAAAGCCCTTAAAATACTGTTAAATTAAATTTTTTCTAAATGCTTTAAATATGCGCTCTGGTATTTTTTGATTACAAGCGGCATTGTAATCTTCTTGAGAACATGGTAATAACGCATTTTTTTGAGTCATATTGTTTTCTGGTGTTGCTACCCACCATCTATTACTTTTTGTGCTTTTGTAAAATACTAAGTCAAAATCTGGTAATAGCACATTGTATTTGGTAAAGTTTTCTGCTTCAAGAAAAGAGGGTTCTTTAATTTTACAATGTACACCTTCTATAAAATACCATATAATTTGCGCAATTAGCATTTCTCCAGAGTCAGATAAGGCGTTGTTTATTTCAAATAAACCAAAACAGGATACTTGGTTGCTTAATCCTGCATAGCGTGCAATTGCACATGCCTCTTTGCCTTCAAAACCATTTGGAGATCGATATCCTTTTCCGTTTGACAATTCTGATGCACGTATGGCGGTAATATCAAAACTTACCACATCGGCATTTCTAGTAATGGGCTCTACTCGGTCTATTTTATGTGTAATTTCTCCTAATCGATACGCTTCAAAATATAGGCGCTCCATTAAATCAATTTCTTCTTGTGAGTTGTAATAGGTTTGAAAACCAATATTGGTAAAATTAATGAGGTTGTTAGGTTCTTCAATAATAATTTGGTTTAAATAATTGTTATTTTTAATCCCTTCGGAAGCATCTCGTAAATCAAATTTAGCATCAATAGTAACTAAATTTACCATTTGATCTAGCTGATCATATGCTCTATAGGTAGCGTAGGTTAAATCATTAGTGCCTCCTAAAATAATAGGGGTTGCGCCTAATTTGATAATAGCTGCTACCACTTGCTTTACTGCAAAATAGGTATCAGAAACTGCTGCTCCTGCCTGAATATCACCAATATCAACAATAATTTGTGTCCAATTTCCAGGAAAGAGTTCATACAATGATTTTCTGATGGAATCAAAAGATAATTGTTCTCCTATGTAATTAATGTCATTCCTGTTTTCCAACACCCCAACAATTACTAAGTTTCCTTTTTTTATTTCGGGAAACTCACTTTCAGTATGAAATTGGGTTTGAAACCCTAAAGATTGCTCTTCTTGCATTTTAGCATGCGCTAAAACTTCTTTAGAAACGGGCGTTAAAAAATCAATCATATTTATGCAATACGCAACAAGCTTTATGCTTTATGCTTTTATTTTTTTTTAGTTGTGGTTTTCTTTTTAGCAGGTGCTTTCTTTTTGGTTGCTGTTTTTTTCTTAGCGGTTTTACGCTTCGGTTTGGCATCTTCCAATAATTTAATCGCTTTTTCTAAAGTAATTTTAGTAGGATCAACTGTTTTTGCTAACTCTAATTTTTGTTTTCCTTTAATAATATTATGGCGTCCCCAACGTGCTTTTTCTATACGGATACCTTCTTCTTCCCAAGAAACTATTAGCTTGTCAATTTCTTTTTGTTTTTTGGCTTCAATTAATTCTTCAATATCTGCAATAGATAAGGTGTCATAATCGTATTTTTTATTTACATTGATAAAGATTCCGTTCCATTTAATAAACGGTCCAAAACGTCCTACACCTTTAGTTACTTCTAAATTTTCATAATGATGTATAGGAGCATCAGCTTTCTTTTTAGCTTCAATTAATACAATGGCTCTATCTAAATCAACATCCATTGCGTTTTCGCCTTTTTCTAAAGAAATATATTTGGCGCCCCATTTTACATACGGTCCAAAACGACCGTTGCTTACAATTACTTCATCACTTTCATAAACTCCTAAATCTTTAGGAAGTTTAAATAAATCCATTGCTTCCTCAAAATTAATGGTAGTTAAACTTTGATTGGCAGTTAGACTTGCAAATAATGGTTTTTCTTCGTCATCAACAGTACCTACTTGTACCATGGCTCCAAAACGCCCTAAACGTACGCTTACTTGACGTCCTGTTTCTGGGTGTACTCCTAAAATACGTTCTCCGTTTCCACGTTCGGCATTTTCTTGTACATCTAATACTTTTGGATGAAATTCTTTATAAAAGTCTTTCATCATTACTTTCCAATCTTTATCACCTGAAGCAATTAAATCGAAAGTTTTTTCTACGTTAGCAGTAAAGTTATAATCTAATACGGTTTCAAAATTGGTTACCAAAAAGTCATTTACAATCATCCCAATGTCAGTAGGGATTAATTTTCCTTTATCGGCACCTACTTTTTCAGATAAAATAGTATCACCTATTGTATTATTTTCTAATATTAATTGGTTGTATTTACGTTCAACCCCTTCAATTTGACCTTTTTCAACATATTTTCTATTTTGAATAGTAGAAATTGTTGGCGCGTAAGTTGACGGACGACCAATACCTAATTCTTCTAAACGTTTTACCAAAGAAGCTTCGGTAAAACGGTAGGGTGCTCTACTAAAACGTTCCGTAGCGGTAATGTAATTATTGGTTACGTTATCGCCTTTTGTCATAATAGGCAACATGCCTTCTTGTTCTTCCTCTTCATTGTCATTTCCTTCTAAATATACTTTTAGGAAACCATCAAACTTTATCATTTGTCCGTTTGCGGTAAATAAATTTTGATGTGTGGAAGCTTCAATTTTTATGTTGGTACGTTCCAATTGTGCATCACTCATTTGAGAAGCTAAGGTACGTTTCCAAATTAATTCATATAAACGGGCTTGATCATACTCTACATTTACGGTATGCTTACTCATGTCCGTAGGTCTGATAGCCTCATGCGCTTCTTGTGCTCCTTTGTTTTTATTGGTGAAACTACGATTTTGCACATATTCTTTACCGTAAGAATCTTCAATTTCCGTAGCGGCAGCTACTAAAGCTTCTTTTGATAAGTTTACACTATCCGTTCTCATATAGGTAATTAACCCTTGCTCATACAAACGTTGTGCAACTTGCATAGTCCTGCTTACAGAGAAATATAATTTACGGGATGCTTCTTGTTGTAATGTGGATGTAGTAAATGGTGCTGCGGGCGATTTTTTAGCGGGTTTTTGCGTTAAGCTTTCCACTTTAAAATCGGCGCCTTTATTTTTATCTAAAAAAGCTTGTGCTTCTTTTTTTGTTTTAAAATCTTTTGGAAGTTTTGCTTTAAACTTTTTACCGTCAGAAGTGGTAAACTCAGCAATTACTTTATAAGAAGCCTCGGTATTAAAGGCTTCAATTGAGCGCTCACGTTCTACAATTAAACGTACAGAAACCGATTGTACTCTACCTGCAGATAAGCCAGCTTTTACTTTTCGCCATAAAACAGGAGATAAGCCGTAACCAACTATACGGTCTAAAACTCTACGTGCTTGTTGTGCGTTTACTAAATTGTAATCAATTTCACGCGGGTTTTCAATTGCGGTAGTAACGGCGCTTTTTGTAATAGAATTGAAAACAATACGTTTGGTTTTGCTTTTGTCTAATTTTAGCGTTTCTTGTAAATGCCACGCTATTGCCTCACCTTCTCGATCCTCATCACTCGCTAACCATACGGTATCTGCTGCTTTCGCTAAGGTTTTTAATTTTTTTACAATTGCTTTTTTATCGTCAGAAACAATGTATTTGGGATCAAAATCTCCATCTACATCTATTCCTAATTCTTTAGAAGGAAGATCAGCAATATGTCCAAAACTGGATTCTACCTTAAAATCTTTTCCTAAAAATTTTTCAATTGTTTTTGCCTTTGCAGGTGACTCAACTATAACTAAATTCTTTGCCATTGTTCCTCGTGTTAGATTTTGCAAAAGTATATTATTTTTTTTAATTCGAAAATAAAAGAGGCATTTAACGTTAAAATAGTATTAAAAACCATCTGCCACTTTGTCAGAAACTGTTTTTAGCACTATCTTTGCCAACTGAATATGCATACATTATATATATGGAGAAGACAATAGACGAAAGTAAACAAGGGCAATCATTATTAACTGCGGATAAAAAAGAAAACACACGTAAACTTTTTATTGAAAGTTACGGCTGTCAAATGAATTTTTCGGATAGTGAAATAGTAGCTTCTATTTTGGCAAAAGAAGGGTATAATACCACTCAAAAAATGGAGGAAGCTGATTTGGTTTTGGTAAACACCTGTTCCATACGTGATAAGGCGGAACAAACTGTGCGTAAGCGTTTACAACAATATCAAGCGGTAAAACGCAAGCATAATCCTAAAATGAAAGTTGGAGTTTTGGGTTGTATGGCAGAGCGTTTGAAAGAAAAATTTTTAGAAGAAGAAAAAATTGTAGACCTTGTTGTTGGTCCAGATGCGTATAAAGATTTCCCAAATTTATTAGCGGAAATTAACGAAGGTAGAGATGCCGTAAACGTAATTTTATCAAAAGAGGAAACCTATGCTGACATTTCTCCAGTGCGTTTGCATACTAACGGTGTAACAGCATTTGTGTCCATAACTCGTGGTTGTGATAACATGTGTACGTTTTGTGTAGTACCTTTTACACGTGGTAGAGAACGTAGTAGAGAGCCACAATCTATTTTAAAAGAAATACAAGATTTAGTAACTAATGGTTATAAAGAAGTAACGCTATTAGGTCAAAATGTAGATAGCTATTTATGGTATGGCGGCGGCTTGAAAAAAGAATTTAAAAATGCTACTGATATACAAAAAGCAACCGCAGTTAATTTTGCAGCGCTGTTGGATATGGTAGCCGTTAAATTCCCAAAAATGCGTATTCGTTTTTCTACTTCTAATCCGCATGATATGCATTTGGAAGTGATACATACCATGGCAAAACATAAAAATATATGTAATTATTTGCACTTGCCTGTACAAAGTGGAAGTAACCGAATTTTAAAAGCAATGAATCGCCAACATACTCGTGAGGAGTATATGGAATTGGTAGATAATATTTATAAAATAATCCCAGATATTTCATTATCTCAAGACATGATTACAGGTTTTCCAACAGAAACCGAAGCAGATCATCAAGATACTATTGATTTGATTAAATATGTAAAATATGATTACGGTTTTATGTTTGCTTATTCAGAAAGACCTGGTACAATGGCAGCTCGTAAATTAGAAGATGACATACCTTTAGCGGTTAAAAAACGAAGATTGCAAGAAATTATTGATGTACAACGTGCAATAGGTTATGAGCAATTAAAAAAACACATCGGAAAAAAGGAAGAGGTTTTAATAGAAACCACGTCAAAAAAATCAGATCAAGAGTGGGCAGGACGTAACACTCAAAATAATATGATTGTTTTTCCTAAAGAACATTATAAAATTGGCGATTTTGTAATGGTGAAAATTAACGATTGTACCACCGCAACTTTTAAGGGAGTAGCAGTTGGGTATGGTGAAAATAACTAATCACGGGGTGATAGCTCAATGAAGGAATAAGGATATATTGACTAATAAAAAATAATTTTAGCTAAGTATTTTAGCAATTAACAATAGTAATTCCCCCTTTTTTTGGGATTAAAGTGGACTTTTTATGGAATCAGTACAAGCAGTAAAACAACGTTTCGGAATTATTGGTAACGATGATAAGTTAAACCGTTCTTTAGAAAAAGCAATACGCGTAGCACCTACGGATATTACGGTATTGGTAGCTGGAGAAAGTGGTGTTGGTAAGGAAAGTGTGCCAAAAATAATTCATTCCTTATCACATAGAAAGCACGGTAAATATATTGCCGTAAACTGTGGTGCCATACCTGAAGGAACTATTGATAGTGAATTGTTTGGTCATGAAAAAGGTGCTTTTACAGGAGCTACTCAAGCACGTAGCGGTTATTTTGAAGTGGCGGATGGTGGTACTATTTTTTTAGATGAAGTAGGTGAACTTCCCTTAACTACACAAGTACGTTTATTACGTGTTATAGAAAACGGTGAGTTTATAAAAGTAGGATCATCCAAAGTGCAAAAAACAAATGTGCGTATTGTGGCTGCAACCAACGTAAATATGTTTGAAGCCATTAAAAAAGGAAAGTTTAGAGAAGATTTATACTACCGTTTGAGTACCGTAGAAATTGTATTGCCACCACTGCGTGAACGAAAAGATGATATTCATTTAATATTTAGAAAATTTGCTTCGGATTTTGCTTTAAAATACAAAATGCCAACCATCCGCTTAGATGATGGTGCAGTGCAATTATTACAAAAATACCGTTGGAATGGTAACATACGCCAGCTCCGAAATGTAGCAGAGCAGATATCTGTTTTAGAGCAAAATAGAAATATTGACGCCATACTTTTACAGAGTTATTTGCCACATATTGGTAATAATTTACCATCGGTAATTAGCAACACCAAATCTGATAGTGATTTTAGTAACGAGCGTGAAATACTATACAAAGTATTGTTTGATATGAAAGCCGATTTAAATGATTTGAAAAAATTAACGATGGAGCTGATGCGTAAAGGCAATAGCCAAGAAGTGCAACAAGAAAATGAAGCGTTAATTCAAAAAATATATAAGCCTGAAACTGAAGTTGTTGTTCCAGAACCTAAAGAAGAATCTGTAGCGGTGTTGCAAATACCACAAGAAGCATTCGTACCAGCACCTATTTCAGAAACGTATACCTATATTGAAGATGTTACTGAAGAAGAAACCTTGTCCATACACGAAAAGGAATTGGAGCTCATTAAAAAATCATTAGAAAAAAATAAAGGCAAACGAAAATTAGCAGCTAAAGAATTAGGTATTTCTGAACGTACTTTATATCGTAAAATAAAGCAGTTTGATTTGTAAATATAAAATCAGTTAAAAATAACATTACATTACCAATAAAAATGTACTTTTAAACCCTCAATAAGAAAGTTTAGCATGAAACAAATAAAAACTATTTTACTATCAGTCATTACATTACTTGTATTTCAAGGTTGTGGTATTTATTCTTTTACGGGTGGAGATGTTGGTAGTGCCAAAACATTTCAAGTTAACTTTTTTCAAAATAACGCACCCATTATTGAACCTGGGATAGATCGTGCTTTTACACTTGCATTACAAAATCTAATACAGGGTCAAACTAATTTAGAGTTATCCAATTCTAACGCCGATTTGGTGTATGAAGGCGAAATTGTAAATTATACGATTGCACCAATGAGTACAACAGCTAACCAAAATGCAGCACAAAATAGGTTAACTATAAATATTAATGTGCGGTTTTATAACAGCACAAAAGAAGAAGATGATTTTGAAAAAAAATTCACTTTTTACTATGATTACCCAGCAACACAGCAATTGGTAGGATCTGTAAAAGACACTGCAGTTGAAGTAATTTACGAGCGTATTACTCAAGATATTTTTAACGCATCCTTAGCAAAATGGTAAGAGATGAATAAAGTAGAATTTGCTAACATATTACAGTATCCTCAATATATAAATGAGTCGCAAACCATCCAGTTAAAAGCCATATTGGAGGAGTTTCCTTATTTTCAATCGGCAAGAGCTTTGTATTTAAAAGGGTTGAAAAACGAAGACAGTTATCAATACAATAATGCGTTAAAACAAACGGCAACACATACGGTTGATAGGAGTATTTTGTTTGATTATATCACTTCAGATGTTTTTTACCAGCAAACTATTTCAGAAAAACAACAGCAAATGCAAGATGAAATAGCGGCTATTGATGTGGTTGATGCGTCTGAAATAATCGTTTTTTCTTCAGAAACCAGTGTTTTTGATAAAAAAGTAGTGCATTCTGATTTATTTGAGGAAAAAAAAATAGCAAATGATATTCAAGTTTTAACGGACAATTTAGAAATTGAAAAACCATTAGCGTTTGGTAAAACCGAAACCCATTCTTTTCAAGAGTGGTTAAGTTTATCGGCAATAAAACCTATTAAAAGAGAGCTCTCTTCAAAATTGATAACACCTAAAAAACCTACAAAAATGGAGCTTGTAGATCAGTTTATAACGAATAAGCCAAAAATAAAACCTGTTAAAAAAGTAGTATCGTTAAAAAATTTAGCAAGTCAAAATAGCTTCAATTCGGAGGAGTTAATGACGGAAACTTTAGCAAAAGTTTACTTGGCGCAAAACAACTATAAACAAGCAAAGCAAGCTTATCGTATTTTAAGCTTGAAATATCCAGAAAAAAGTAGTTTCTTTGCAATCCGAATTTCGGATATTGAGAAATTAGAAAAAAATAATACAAAATAAAATCATACAGCATGTTTAATATCTTTTTAGTACTAATAATGATTATAGCCGTTTTACTAATTGTAGTAGTAATGGTACAAGAGCCAAAAGGTGGCGGTTTAGCATCTACATTTGGTGGAGGAGCAGGCGCACAAATTGGAGGCGTTCAAAAAACAACTGACTTTTTAGATAAAAGTACGTGGTGGTTAGCAATACTAATGGTAGTATTGATATTATTATCTAACGTAACTATTTTTGGTACTAACGGAACAACATCAAAAGCATTAGAAGGTGCAAATGATCAAAATATTGAAGCACCAATTTCTACAACACCAGCAACACCAGTACCAACAACAACTACTGGAGATAATAAATAAAACAATATGTTTTAAGGTGTTTACATCAATACATAAATATTTGGACTATCGTCCCACAATTAAAAATGCCAACTTGTATAAGTTGGCATTTTTGTTTTATGTAAATTTGTCACCCATTCAAAAATGGTATAATTTCTGAACACTATAAAAACATAAAAATAACAAGTTAAAATAGATACAAATGGCATTAAATATTAAACCTTTAGCAGATAGAGTTGTAATTGCTCCTGCAGCAGCAGAAACCAAAACAGCATCAGGAATTATTATTCCAGATACCGCAAAAGAAAAACCTCAAAAAGGAACTATTGTAGCGGCAGGAAACGGAACAAAAGATGAACCAATGACCGTAAAAGTTGGCGATACGGTGTTATATGGTAAATATGCAGGTACAGAACTTAAATTAGAAGGTGAAGACTATTTAATTATGCGTGAAAGTGACGTGTTGGCAATAATATAGCTAAAATCCCACCCCAACCCTCCCAGAGGGAGGGAATGATAAAGATTACAGATTAAAATAAAAGTATAATTCATAAGACTTCCATTTTCATGGAAGCGTAAATAAATTTACGATGGCAAAAGATATAAAATTTGATATAGAAGCACGTGACGGTTTAAAGCGTGGTGTAGATGCATTAGCAAATGCAGTAAAAGTAACTTTAGGTCCTAAAGGGCGTAATGTAACCATTTCCAAAGCATTTGGCGGGCCAACCGTAACCAAAGATGGTGTTACCGTAGCTAAAGAAATAGAACTTGCAGATCCTTTAGAAAATATGGGTGCGCAAATGGTAAAAGAAGTAGCCTCTAAAACCAATGATTTGGCAGGTGATGGTACTACAACAGCAACCGTATTGGCGCAAGCAATTGTAAAAGAAGGCTTAAAAAATGTTGCTGCAGGAGCAAACCCGATGGATTTAAAACGTGGTATTGATAAAGCAGTAACAGCAATTGTTGCTGATTTAGCAAAACAAGCAGAAGAGGTAGGATCATCTTCAAGTAAAATAAAGCAAGTAGCTTCAATATCAGCAAATAATGATGAAGTAATTGGCGACTTAATAGCTAAAGCTTTCGCTAAAGTTGGTAAAGAAGGTGTAATTACCGTTGAAGAAGCAAAAGGAACAGATACCTATGTAGATGTTGTGGAAGGAATGCAATTTGATAGAGGTTTTTTATCGCCTTACTTTGTAACGGATGCCGATAAAATGGTGGCCGAACTAGACAATCCATATATCTTATTAATTGATAAAAAGATTTCTAACTTACAAGAAATTTTACCCATCTTAGAACCAATTGCTAAAGAAGGGCGTCCGTTATTAATTATTGCGGAAGATGTAGATGGACAAGCATTATCTACTTTAGTAGTTAATAAATTAAGAGGAGGTTTGAAAATTGCAGCCGTAAAAGCACCAGGTTTTGGTGATCGCCGTAAAGCAATGTTAGAGGATATTGCTATTTTAACTAACGGTACCGTAATTTCTGAAGAAAGAGGTTTTGCACTTGAAAATGCTACTTTAGATTTGTTAGGTACTGCCGAAAATATTACCATAGATAAAGACAATACCACTATTGTAAATGGAGCAGGTGATGCGCAAAACATTAAAATGCGTGTGAGTCAAATAAAAGCGCAAGTAGAAACCTCTACTTCTGATTATGATAAGGAAAAATTGCAAGAACGTTTGGCTAAATTAGCGGGAGGTGTTGCGGTTTTATATGTAGGTGCTGCTTCTGAAGTAGAAATGAAAGAGAAAAAAGATAGAGTAGATGATGCTTTACATGCCACTCGTGCCGCTGTTGAAGAAGGTATTGTTGCCGGTGGAGGAGTTGCTTTAGTACGTGCTAAAAATGTATTAGCAAAAGTAAAACCAGAAAATGCCGATGAAGAAACAGGTATTGCTATTATTTCTCGTGCAGTAGAAGCACCTTTACGTACCATTGCTGAAAATGCAGGTAAAGAAGGATCTGTAATTTGTGCAAAAGTAAGCGAAGGAAAAGGTGATTTTGGTTACAACGCTAAAACGGATGAATACGTGCAAATGCTTAAAGCAGGTATTATAGATCCTAAAAAAGTAACTCGTGTGGCTTTAGAAAATGCAGCATCTGTTGCCGGTATGATTTTAACAACTGAGTGTGCTTTAGTAGATATTAAAGAAGACGCTCCAGCAATGCCTCCAATGGGCGGTGGTATGCCAGGGATGATGTAATTGTAGGGCGATAGCCAAATAAAGGATTATAAAATATAAAAAGAGTTTATCAGTTTACGGTAAGCTCTTTTTTTATAGCCTATTTTAGGCGTTCCCTCCTCCAAGTAATTTGCGCGTACTTTCACTACTCACGTTAAAAAAGGCATAAACGCCACCGTTTTAGGAGTTTAAACACGCCGTTTAATTGCTAACGAAAAAGAAAACCACATCAATTTTAGTTAAAAATTTCAATTCATTTATACGACATTAAAAAATTAAATAAGTACAATACACCTTTATGGTTGAGGAGTAAATACTGTCGTAAACTTTTTTAATAGATTATTACTAACATTAGCTACCAAAAAAATAGGGTAGTAGTATAGTTCATTTTACCTTTGTCAAAAAAAATAGAATAGATGCGTACAAAATTCCCAGAACAGTCTTTTACTGTTGCTACTGATTTGGTTTTACCAGGTGAAACCAACCTTTAAATAATATGTTTGGTGGTGAGCTATTAGCACGTATGGATAGAACTGCAGGTATTTGCGCACGTAGGCATTGTAGGCGTTTGTGGTTACGGCATCCGTTAATCACGTAGCGTTTAATAAAGCAATACCAGTAGGTAGTGTGGTTACTATTGAAGCAAAAATTTCGAGAGCGTTTAGTAGTTCTATGGAGGTTTTTATGGATGTTTGGATTGAAGATAGAGAGTCTGGACAGCGTACCAAAGCCAATGAAGCTATTTATACATTTGTAGCGGTAGATGAACAGGTACTCCTGTAAAAGTGCCTAAAATTGAACCCAAAACTGATTTAGAAAAGGAACGCTATAACAGTGCGTTACGCCGTAAACAACTGAGTTTAATTTTAGCAGGTAAAATGAACCCTCAAGATGCAGATGAACTCAAAGCATTGTTTTTAGGGTAGTTTTTAATATTAGGTAGTAAAGGTAACAGTCGTTTCCTTCCTAATAGTTACATTTTGTACGCCCAACTGCTTGGGTTTAGCTTCTGTTTGTCCTTATAAACACAAAATTTAAGTACGTTTTTACCCATACTATTGGTGCTTACTACACCAATAACATCTTTTGTATTTACTTTTTCGCCTACTTCTACCAATACTCTTTTTAGGTTTTGATAAACGGTAATATAATTACCATGGTTAATTAATACCACACGTGTGCTACCCTTAATTTTTTGTACTCCAGAAACGGTACCGTTAAAAACCACACGCACTTCACTGTTTTTAGAAGTAGTAATTTCCACACCGCTACTATGGGTATAAATACCTGGTAAAACAGGATGTGGTTGTTTTCCAAAACGTTTGCTTACTCGCCCTGTTTTTAGTGGCCATGGTAATTTACCTTTATTGGCTACAAAATTGGCGGCTAACTTTTTAGCCTCGGCAGTTAAAGCAAAGGTTTTTTTGTTTGTTGTTTTTCCTCTTTTTTTGTTTGATTTAGCAATGGCATCACGAATAATCTTATCTATTTTGCGTTCTAAAGCATCACTTTCTTTTTGTTTTTTAGTAATAATTTTCTTGTATTTTTTACTGTCTTTTTGGAGTGATGTAATTAAACTTTGCTGATTTTTTTGCTCAGTAACTAATATTTTTTTAGCGGCACTGTTTTCTATAACCAGTTTATTTTTATCTTCTTTTTGTAGTAAAAGAGCAGCATTTAAGGTGTGTAGTTTTTCGGTTTTTACAGCAATAGAATCGCCTAATTTTTTTTGAAACTCTTTGTATTGCTTCATGTAATTAAACCTTTTGTAGGCTTGTAAAAAATTATCTGAAGATAGTAGAAACAATAATTTACTTTGTTTTGATTTGTTCTTGTAGCTATTGACCACCACATTGGCGTAGTCTTTTTTACGGGCAATTAAATTAGTTTCTAAATTATGTATATTTTGTGTATTGTTTTTAATTTCTCGTGTTAATAAATTAGCTTGTTTGTTGGTAATGCGTATTAAGTTTTGACGCACTTTTATTTTTAAATTAACATCTTCAATTTTGGTTAATAAAGAGGTTTTTTCTTTTGCAGTAGAAGAAAGTAAACTGTTAATTTCTCTAATCTCTTTAAGTACTTCTTGACGTTGTTTTTCTAATACACGTTGCTTTTTAGACTGCCCAAAAGTAGTGCTCATAATTGCTAAAAACAAAAAGACTATAATGTACGGGTATGATTGTGTTTTATTCAATGGTAATTGCTTTATATCCTGTAGGAAAGTGAAACGGAAAGCGCATTTTCGTATTCAACGTTATGTTTTTATAAGTAATATCTATTTGTGAACCCTTTGTTTTTTGTAGGGTTACAATATGAACCAATAAAGGTAATAATTGCTTGTCAATTTCTTGATAGCTATTGTAGTCAATATTTAAAATTTGACTGCGTTTAGGCTGATTAATTTCTTGTGTTTTTATTTTAAAATTACCAGGGTTTATAGTAATAAAATGCTCAAATAAATTGGTTTGTTGTTCTGGGTATAATAAGTAGCCATCTTCCAAAATTTCCACATCATATTGTGCAGGTTCTAATGTAAAAAAGGTTTCGCCTAACAATACTGCTTGTAGTTGCTTAAACGTAAGTGATGTGCCTAATAAGTTGCTAATAATAGTAAAATTACCTTCAAAATAAGTGTTGTTTAATTTGTTGTAAAACTGAACTTTATTTGGAGTTATTAATGCTTTACCGCCACTAAAACCTGCTTTTTTAAAGCTCATCCATATTTTTTTATCTTTTAGTAAACGCAAGCTAACCGTAAAATTTTGTGTTTTATTTTCTGTAGTATGGCTAATTTTTAGTGTTGCACGTAGGGTGTTAAAATCACTTTTTTGTGCATTGTTTTTTTTGATGATTTTGGCAATGCTCATCTTTTGGGTATTACCTGTATCGGTAACACCTTTTTTAACTTTACAGCTAGTAAAAAGTAATGAAATACTAAATAGGTAAACTAAAATTTTACGCATGTTATAAACTTGTTTTTTTAGCTTTTTGTAAATATTTTTTCTGATTTTTTAAATCGTTTTGTAACTGATATGCTCTTGCCATTTGAGCGTAAAAACGAGATAACATTTTGTTGTTGTCAATAATATAATCTTGCCCTAACTCTAAGTTTTCTATTGCTTTTTTAAGAGAGTTACTCTCATTTAACGCAGTTGCTTTTTGTAAATAAAAAATTGGTTGTGCAGGATATAAGTCTAACGCTTTACTACTTACTTTTAGTGCATTATCATATTGCTTTTTTTTCAACAATACGGTAATCAAATCTTTTAATTCAGTAAATTGAGTAGGTGTGTTTTTTATAGCATCTTCAATTAAGCGATCACTTTTTTGTGTATTATTTGTAGCATCATACAAACCTATCATTTTTTTTGCAACGGTTTTATGTGGGTATGCTTGTAATGCTTTTTCTAACTCAGGTAAATACGCAATATTTTTTTTGGTAAAATTGTAAAAATCATTTAGTACTTTATATTTTTCTGAGCTTACTAAAGTACTACTGGTGGTAACTTTATGCAGTATAGTAATGGCTTTATTTATTTCATTTTGTTGAATGTAATATTTATATAAACCCAGTAAAGGTTTGTCGGAATTTGGGTATGCTTTTGCAAAATCCTGCATTATTTTAAAGCTATTAGTATTATCTTTTAACCTGCTGTAGCTATAAATAAGTTGCGTATAGTCATATTCGGTAGCGGTTTGGTTGGCTATTTTTCCAGAAATATATGCTATTTGCTCCTTGTATTTTTTGGTTGCTTGATAACTGCGGTATCTATATTGTTCCGTTCTGTAAACAATACCTTTTTCTTGATCTAGCGCATCTACTAATGCTAAAGTTTCGGCATACATGCCGTTAGTAACATAATAGTATGCCAATTTTTCTTTGTACTTGCTTTTTAAGGCACCTAATTTTTTTAAAATAGCAATTGCTTTATGTTGCTCTTTTTTGTTTTTATAAAGTTGCAATAATGTGTTTAAAACCCACTCATTGTTCGGTTTTAGTTGATTGGCTTTTAGTAAAGCATTTGCTGCTAATTGTAGTTTATCTAGTTCCAAATAGTTTTTACCTAATTCAAAATAAACGGCTGCATTTTCAGGGTCTTGTAATTTACAGTTTATGAGTAGGTCAATAGCCTTATCATAATTTTCAATTCCTTTTTGTTGAATAGCATCGTAAAAATTGGTTTGAAATGCATCCGAAACATCACCTAGATCGTCATTACGTTCTGGTTCTTGTGCGAAAAGGAATACACTACAAAGTAGTGTGATGAAGAATGATATGTAGCTTGTTTTTTTCAAAATAAGTTGTTATTTTTCAGATATTATTGTTGTTAATTCTGTTTCTATTTTTTCAATTGTAGGAAGTTTTGATTCAATTGTTTTAAAGATGTTGTTGAACTCATATTCTGCAATACCAATTGGTTGAGTCATGCCTCTTAAAGCGTATTCTGCAATTATTTTAGATTTGGATTGACAGAGTAATAACCCAATTGTTGGATTGTCACCTTCCGTTTTTAAGATGTCATCAACAGCTGATAAGTAAAGATTTAGTTTTCCTGCAAACTCTGCTTTAAACTCCGTTGTTTTTAGTTCAATAACAATATAACATCTTAATTTTATATGGTAAAATAGTAAGTCAAGATAAAAATCATTTTGGTCAATTTTTATCGGCACTTGTTGTCCTACAAAAGAAAATCCTTCTCCTAATTCTAATAAAAAAGAGGTGATGTTTTTTACAAGTTGTTTTTCAATGTCCTTTTCTAACACTTTTTCTTGTAAATTAAGAAAATCAAATTTATAGGGGTCTTTTAATGTTTCTGTAGCTAATTCTGAATGAGGACTAGGTAGTGTAGTTTTAAAATTACTAATAGCTTTACCTTTTCGGGAATATAAACTACTTTTAATTTGTAGTGTAAGAATTGACCTTGACCAATTATGTTCTATTGTTTTCTTACAATAAAACAAGGCTTCTTCAATACTTTTTGCTTTAGAGATAATTAAAATATTATGTCCCCACGGAATTTGTCCAACAAGCTGTTGGAATTTTTTAGTTTCCTGACTTTCTGAAGAATAAAATTCCACCCATTTTTTCATAGAAAATAGGTTAGAGCGGGAAAATCCTTTTTGAGTTGGAAAATCAGACTTTAATGATTTAGAGAGTTCTTCTACAATTGAAGTTCCCCAATTCGCTTCTTTTATTTTATTGGAAATAGAGCTGCCCAATTCCCAATATAAATCAAGCAATTCAGTATTAATACTAATTGCTGTTTTTAATTGTGCTTTCTGAATTTTTTCCTTTAATAAGGAAACCCAGTTAAGATATTCAGGATTGTTAATTTGCTCTAAATTCATATATCAATTTCATCAACAACTATTCCATTATGGTGTAATCGCCAATGCTTATTTTTTTAAAATCGCCATCAAATTTTACGTGGTTACCAATCATTGCTTCGTTTAAACACGCATTTTTGATCACAGAATTTTTTTGCACTAATGAGTTGTTGATGTTTACATTGTCCAAAGTAGTATTGTCTCCAATAGAAACATTAGGACCTACAACGCTATTGTTTAGTACTACGTTTTCACCAATAAAACACGGTTCAATAATAGTAGCATTGGTTAGTTTTACGCTGTCTGAAACTAACTTTTCACCATCTTGAGTTAAAAAACCTAACATACGGGTATTGGTGTCAATAGCAACTTCTTTGTTTCCGCAGTCCATCCATTCATCAACAGTACCGGTTACAAAAACTTTATTGTTGCGCATCATCCCTTTAATACCATCGTTTATTTGATATTCGCCACCATTAATAATGTTATTGTCTAAAACAATTTGCAATTCGTCTTTTAAAACAGCAACATCTTTAAAATAATAAATTCCAATTACGGCTTCGTCAGATACAAATGTGGTTGGTTTTTCTACCAATTCTGCAATTTGATTTTTATCATTTAATTTTACTACACCATACGCTTCTGGGTTGGCTACTTTTTTGGTCCAAATTACGGCATCTGCTTCTTTATCTAAATTAAAAGTAGCACGTATTAGGGTATCCGCATAGGCAATTACTGCAGGTCCAGAAAGGGAAGGTTTGGCACACATAATAGCGTGACCAGTACCTAAAGGTTCGTTTTGACGGTAAATAGATGCTTTTGCTCCTAAACTTTCTGCTAATTTGATTAAGCTATTTACAACCTCTTCACCAAAAAAAGCGGGATCACCTAAAATAAAGGCAATCTCTTCAATAGGTTCATTTAAAACTTTAGCAATATCGGCAACCAAACGGTGCACAATTGGTGTACCTGCAATAGGAATTAAAGGCTTGGGTACAGTTAAACTATGTGGGCGTAAACGAGAACCTCGTCCTGCCATGGGTACTATTATTTTCATGTTTGTTTATTAAAAGATTGAAAAAATAAAAAATTGAAGAATGCCTCAATTGTCTAATTCGTTTTATTTTACTCCTGTGCTTCCAAAACCACCTTCGCCACGATCGGTTTCTGATAATTCACTAACTTCCGTCCAATTAGCACGTTCGTGTTTAGCTATAATTAATTGGGCAATACGCTCACCGTTTTCTATGGTAAAATTTTCGTTGGATAAATTTACTAAAATTACACCAATTTCTCCTCTATAATCAGCATCAATAGTTCCAGGGGCGTTTAAAACGGTAATTCCTTTTTTAATTGCTAATCCGCTTCGGGGTCTTACCTGTGCTTCTATGCCTATAGGCAACTCTATAAATAGCCCTGTTTTTACAATGCAGCGTTCCATTGGTTTTAAAACGATAGCTTCGGTTAAATTAGCACGTAAATCCATACCTGCAGAAGCAATTGTTTCATAATGGGGTAATGCGTGGTTGGATTTGTTAATGATATTGAGATTCATAATTTATTTTTTCAAAAGTTGTTTAATTTCGTCTTTTTCCAAGACAAAAATTAAAATGATAAATGCAATTAAAAATGCAGTACCAATTAAAATGTTATTATCAAATTGATAAAACGCTAAAAATGCTAATACGGAAGAAACAATAACGTATAAGCTAATGCGTTTAGCATCATAGGGTACTTTATAATGTTGTTTTCCTAAATAATACGAAACCATCATCATGCTTCCGTACGCTAATAAAGTAGCATAAGCAGATGCCATAAAACCTATTTCAGGAATCATAATCCAGTTGAAAGCAATGGTTATTATTGCGCCAAAAATAGAAATGTACATGCCGTATTGTGTTTTGTCGGTTAGCTTATACCAAACGGATAGATTGTGATAAATACCCAAACATAAATTGGCTAACAATACAATAGGTACAATGTTTATTGCAATTAAATAACTGTCATTACTAATAAAAATGTCTTTGATAATACCCAAATAAACGGTTATGGACAACAACCCAACACTACCTACGATAGTAAAATATTTTAAAATAGTGGCGTAGGTTTGTTTGGCATTTTCTTTGTCGGCGTGGTTAAAAAAGAAGGGTTCAGCACCCATGCGGAACGCTTGTATAAACAGGGTCATAAACACCGCTAATTTATAACAAGCGCTGTATGCTCCGTTTATGTTTTTATCGGCTAAAATAGGGAGTAACCATTTGTCTAAATTTTCATTAATTACAAATGCAACACCCGCCACCATAATGGGCCAGCCGTAATTTAATAACTCTTTTAAAATAGAAGTATTTATTTTTAATTTCGATTTAAAAAAATAAGGACTAACCAATACCAATACACAAATACTGGCTATTAAATTGGCTATGAATATATACGTTACTTTGTCAGATACGTTAAATGTGTTTTGTAAGGTTGTTGATCCAAAATTATCTGATAAAAATAAGACATTCAACCCTACAATAATCAATACATTTATGAGTTTGATGCCCGCGAATTTTATAGGTCTGCCCGTAACGCGTAAATAAGCAAACGGTATTACAATTAGCGTTTCTACAATGGTAATAGCAATTAATAATTGAAAAAACAACAACGGCAGGTGCATTAAATTGGCTAACGGACTACTAAAAGCAAATACAATGGCTCCAAAAAACAAGGTGCTAATTACAATGGTGAGTAATGCGGTAGAAAATACTTCGTCTTTATTTTTATGCTTGCTAAAAAACCTAAAAAATGAAGTTTCCATTCCGTAAGTAAGCATCACATTAAAAAAGGCAGCATATACGTAAAAGGTGGTGTTGTCCGAATAACTTTCGTTGGGTAAAATAGCAGTGTATAGCGGTACTAATAAAAAGTTTATTAAACGCGGCAATACAATGGCTAAGCCATAAATAAGTGTGTCTTTAAAAAAACGTTGTAGTACGCTCAAAAGTTATTGATTTATTAATTGTGATAAAAATAAGGTTTTGTTTGGGTTTGGCAAAATAGTATTGCGGTTTATTCGGTTTTGCTATAACTACTTGTTTTTTTATTTGATACAGATGTGTGTAGTGGAAGGTTGCGCTTAACGTTTTGGCTAAGAAATCGTGGAGAAGTTTGAAAGCTTTATTTTCAGCTTACTGTAAATTTTATTTACACTCATAACTTTCGATTTACTCACTTATTATAACCAATTATTTATTAATTTTTTGTGGGCATGCCATTCATCCCACATTTGCTTAACTCTATTCACATTTTCCAAATCTACGACGTTTCCCATTTCATGATGGTTTGACAATTTATTATTAGCTTTTTTTGCTGTAAAAGAAGGTTCAATTAACCAGAATTCTTTTTCATTAGTTTGTATATACTCTACAAATTCAAGTTTTTCTTGTTTATTTTTAAAGTAAGTAAAGTTAGAATCTTGTCCCCTTGAAATACAATTTAATTGTCCTTTTTGAAGAAGTAAATGTAATAATCCATCTATTGTACTAAGGTCTAAATAATAGTAATATATTCTTTGTGTTTTTAGCTCTATACAGTTTGTTTTTGGGGCTGCAGTAATAGATTTAATCCCATCAAGCCAAATAAATTGTGATTCATGCATTATTGTTGAATGATATAAGAATTTTACATCCCCATAATGGAAGCTAGGATTAATAAATAACAGCTCATATGGTTCATGACCATCCATCATTTCGCCAAATTGAATTCTGTACTCTGGTTCTGGGTTATAATAAGCGTAGTTTTTATTACCTATATCTAACTCCCAATTCTCAAAATCTAATAAAATCATTTTTATTTTGTCAGCTGGATTTAATGTTAATCCAAATCTCTCTTTCCACATATGTTCAATACAATAGAGATCTGCAGATTTATCAATTGGGGTATTAGTGTCTAATATTCGAGTATAAATATAATTTGCTTTAACGACTTTATCTTTAAATCTAAAATCTTCGGTTATGTAATAGGGTTTATTTGGTTTGTTAAGTATTACTATGACATCGATCTCTTTGTTTTCCAAAATTATTGTTCTGACTTCGATTTCGGGTCTAAGGTCTCCAGCAAATTTTTTAGTTCTTAATACATCAATTATTCCTGTTTGTTCTTTCCTGTATTCTTGGCCAATAGTTAATCCTACTATTTTGCAACCTGATTTTGGGTCAGATACACCAATAATTATAAATCTGTCTTCTCTATGTTTACAGTTCGCCATTGATATAATGTCATGTAAAAGAGACGCATTATTTTCATGTGGATATTCTTTAAAATCCCAATTCGTACCTTCCATTTTTGATGAAATTAGGCTATAGATATTTTCTTCAAAGTTCATTTAGTCTCTTTTTTTATCGCTCCCCATAACTTAAAAATATGAATCCGTTTTAATGCTTTATGTTAAAAATGTTAAGTAAAGGTATCGTTTTTTTTAGTTTAACTATTTAAAACCCACGTTCCAGTTGCAACAATTCATAAGCGGCACTAACTTCTTTAAATTTTTCTTCTGCAATTTTCTTTTCATTTTCTGAAGCACTATGTAGTTTATCAGGGTGGTATTTTTTTGCAAGAGTGCGGAATGCTTTTTTAATTTCGGTAGTGGTAGCACTTTTTGAGATTCCTAAAGTTTCATACGCACTTTTTGAACTATACCTGCTATAATCGGCTTTTTGATACCCGTTTCTATTGCTATAATTGCCAAATTGGCTGGCAACATTATCATAATCGGTTCTGTTAATGCGTAAAAAACCTGCAATTTTGCGTATTTCGTTAATTTCATTTACACCCACGTAACCATCAGAGGCTGCAATACCAAAAAGGTACCGTAGTATTTGTATTCTGCCGTTGTAACTCATGCGGCGTTGCAATTGCAAACACGCTCTTTCGGTTGATACAATTTCGTTTTTTATAATTTCATTAAAAAACTTAAAGGCTTTATTAGCTCTTTGCTTCCCAAATTGTTGTACAAAATGGTTGCGTACATAGTCCAACTCACGTTGATCTGCTTCTCCATCTGCTTTAATTACAATTGCCGATAAAATTAATAAGCTAATTTCAAATTCACCAGGTTGTGCATTGTCATTACGTTGGCGTTGTTCTTTTTCAAACAGTTTTGCATCACTACTAAACATGCCTTCAA
>CAZSQD010000008.1:0-27205 GCA_964608925.1 uncultured Kordia sp. | reverse complement strand
ATCCATAAGCAAACTCATTTGCTACAGCATTTTGAACTGTATAATTTTCACTAGAGATAGGTTTATAACTTAAATTGGAAGATTCTATAGTTATTACTAACCCAAATAAAGTTATTATTATTCCAATACTATTTATAATTTTATTTTTCACACTACTTACTCAAAACGGATAACCGACAACCGGCTACTTTATTAAACAAATCCCATAACACAATACCACAAGTAACGGATATGTTTAAGGAATGTTTAGTGCCATATTGTGGTATTTCAATACACACATTAGAGGCACTTACCACCTCTTGCTGTACGCCTTTTACCTCATTACCCATTACAATGGCAATTTTAGTTTGAGGTTTTGAATTAAAATCTTGCAACAGTACTGAGTTTTCTGCTTGCTCAATACTAGCTACGTGTACACCTTCAGCTTTTAACTTATTAATTACATCAATAGTATTTTCGGCATATTCCCATTCTACTGTGTCGGTTGCACCTAAAGCAGTACGTTGTATGTCTTTATTGGGGGGTATTGCGGTAATACCACACAAGTATATTTTTTCAATTAAAAAAGCATCACTGGTACGGAAAACTGAACCCACATTATTACTACTACGGATGTTATCTAAAATAACAATAATTGGGGTTTTAGGTGCTGTTTTAAACTCCTCAATGGTTTTACGGTTGAGCTCTTTATTTTTTAATTTTCGTAACGCTGCGGTTTGCATACTTTTAAATTTTAGGTAAAAATAGTAATTTTGAATTGAATGGCTGTATTTTGTACAATCAAAAAAAGATGCAAAAATAGCGAAAAAAAAATGGTAAATACCCCTGCTTCTAAATGGAGTGAAGGCTACAAAACAAAAAATACTAGTCAGTTTTGTATATTTGAAATAGTTACACTTAATATTGCAAATTTGTTGTGTTAAGTCCCTAAATAGAATAAACTATACAATAGTACTTGATGATAATATACTTATACAAGTGAAAAAAATACCCTATTAGGTCCTTATTAAATACTAAAAATTTATAGCATTATTCACTATTACAAAAGTTGAAACCAAATGAAACACTCCTTTATAAAAGCCTTAAAATATTTTAAATATTCATTTATCATATTCACCATACTCTTTTGGGTAATAATGATTCTTGATGATTTAATATTTATTAAAAAGCATGGTGCAGAAACACTTGAAAACTCCCCTTTTTGGTTTTTATTTTATTTTGCTTATTCCTTATTTTTTACTTTTTGTTTTTGGTTAATAAGCAGTTTGGAAATCTTAATCTATCATAAAACAAATAACTAAAACCACTACTACTCACTAAACAATTACTCATAAAAAAACTCGAAGCTAAAACAGTTTCGAGGTTTTTTAAATTTTTATAAGTCATGTAAATAAACTTCCTTAATCCAAGTACGCAAGGTATTAAGCTTCAGTTTAATAACTTTCAAACTATCGAAAAATTAAATCTATTCGGGCTATCGTCCCGCTATTAATCTAATGCTTTTACCAATAACCACGCTTGTGTATTATAGTTTCTTTTAACACTACGTAAAGCTTTTAAAGCTTCTATTCTATCTTCATAGCTAGCATATACTACTTGATGCAAACCGTATCTATTTACGCCAATTTTTTGAGCATCAAAGCCCTGGTTGGCTAATTGTGCTATTTTTTTATCAGCATTTTCTTCAAATCGGAAAGCACCTGCTACAATATGATAATTACCTACAGTTACTTTTACTACTGTAATAGGCAAAATAACTTCTGGTACTGCAATGGGGTTAACATCAAAAAAAGAGGCTTTTTGATATGCCATTTTTGTAGCGTCTAAATTTATTTTTTCATTATGCATAGCTACTTCTAATTGTTTGGTAGCAACATAATTTTTACCAAAAAAACCAAACATACCTAAACCTACAACTGCAATAGCGGCATATTTTAAATACGGTCGTTTTTTTCGTTTTTCTCTGGTTTCTGGTATAAAAGCAATTGGCGCTTTTTCTTCTAAAGTTAATACTTCTTCTTTATATACTTCTCGTAAAACAGGTGTTTTAACTGTGGTTTGCAATCCAAAAGAAGTGGTTAGATAATTCACCTCCGTAGTGGCTAAAAACTGTAATTTACCATCCGTATTTAATGAAAAATGACCAATTTTAGGTAGGTTTACTTTTTCACCTGCTATTAATGTACTTTTAGTTGTGCGTACAAAATTAGCCAATTTAACTAAAGCCTCTGCATACGTACATTTTTCATTTACAACAATATGATTGGCTAATAAACCATCATTTTGTTGCAATTGCTCATTAAAAGAAATTTCTTTTCTGGGTGGTAAAAATACGTGAGAAACAGGATCTACATTCGCACTTAATTGATGTGTTAAAAACGCGCCAAACTCAGGTACAATCACACATTCATATCTATAAAGTAAATCACTAATGTAGTTGGTTAATGCCATTGGAATTATTATTTTAGTCTTTTACAAATTTACATTTTTAAGCTCAAAACCACATGGATTTATACAATAGTTATTAACATCCATATTTTTTCACTAACTTTAAATCGTAAAATCCAATGTAAATAAGTTGATTTTCTGCTGATTAATAACTTTTAACTTTTCCAAATATTTTTTTTGAAATGAACGAAGAAAACATTTTATATACTTTAGCTTTACAAAGAGCCTCCAAAATTGGTGATGTTACGGCAAAAAAGCTCATACAGCATTGCGGATCACCAAAAGCGATTTTTCAATCCAAGCCATCATCATTACAAACCATAAATGGCATTGGAAGTCATTTAACTCGGTTTTTAAAAGACACTCCTACACTATTAAAAGCGGCAGAAAAGGAATTAAACTACATTCAAAAAAACAACATCCAAACCTATTATTTTGAAGATAACAACTACCCCAAGCGCTTAAAAAATTGCATTGACGGACCTATTTTATTATTTGGCGCAGGAAACATAAACCTCAACAACCCTAAAATAATTAGCATTGTAGGCACGCGAAACATTACCGCTCACGGAAAAGCATTTTGCGAACAATTGGTGGAAGAACTTAGTATTTTAAGCCCTATTATTGTTTCGGGGTTTGCATATGGAGTAGATATTACCGCACATAAAGCAGCTATAAAAAATAAACTACAAAACATTGGCTGTTTAGCACATGGACTGAATCAAATATACCCAAAAGTACATAAAACCTATATGCATCAAGTAGAAGAAAACGGTGGGTTTTTAACTGAGTTCTGGAGTGATTCCAATCCCGATAGAGAAAACTTTATAAAACGAAATCGTGTAATTGCAGGTTTATCCGAAGCGACTATTGTTGTTGAAAGTGCCGAAAAAGGCGGAAGCTTGATTACTGCGGACATTGCGAACTCTTATAATCGAGAGGTTTTTGCCATTTCTGGCAGACCTACGGATAAGTTTAGTTTGGGTTGCAACAACCTCATTAAACAACAAAAAGCACAATTAATCACCAATGCTGCTGATGTAATTTACATGCTTAATTGGGACGTTAAAGTAAATCAAAAAATAATACAACCACAATTGTTTATTGACCTCAACGAAACGGAAGAAAAAATAATAAACTATTTAAAAATTGAAGAAAAAGCTCATTTAGACGCCATTGCCATTGCGTGCCAAATTCCTATTTACAGTTTGTCGGGCACCTTATTAAACTTAGAATTAAAAGGATTGATACGTCCACACCCTGGCAAATTATTTGAGTTGATTGGGTTTTGAAATAAATATGAAGTACATTGCTGAAAAATAATATTTATGCTGATTTTAAAATTAAAAACCTACATCTTTATACTTATCACCTCTATTGGATATGGACAAAATACGGCAAATATAAATGAGTATTATTCTTTATTTGACAAAGTGGTAGATCAAAAAAATACTGGCTTAAACAATGGGATTGTATACAAAGAGCTGTTTAGAACTCTCCAAGGCAACCACCAGTTTTCTAACCCTAAATTTCAACTAGGAAGTGTTAATTATGATAACCAAAAATATTCTAATGTATTATTAAAGTATGACGTCTATTCAGATAATTTAATTGTAAAATTAGCGAATGAGGTTGGAGATGACCAGATAATTTTGGTGAAATCTAAAATTGAAAGTTTTATTATTAAAGGGCATTATTTTATAAAAAGTCCGTTTGGTTTTATAGCGTTGGTTTACCAAAATAAATCAATGAAAATTTTAAAAAAACATAAAAAAACACATCATGAAAAGATTAAAAGAAATAATTTATATAGTGTTTTCAAAAGTCAATACAAGCATATCTTGATATATAATAACGAATATTATATCTTGAAAAATAAAAAATCTATCATCTCTATTTTTCCTTTATTGAAAAAAGAAATTATTGAATTTTATAGAAACAACAAATTGACTTTTAAGTCAAATCCTGATTATTTTTACACAAATTTATTTAAAAATATTAATAATAACTTAAAATAATATATGAGAAACATATTACTAATTTTATTATTATTTCTCTTTCACGACAGTGCTTTCGCTCAGCAAAAGCAAAAAAACATTACAATTCAGTTTGACAATGTTAAAATAGAGAAAGTCTTGATTCAAATTGAAGAATTAACTGATTATAAATTTTACTTTATTAGTAATTGGTTTGACAAAACTCCTCTAGTTTCTGGGGAATTCACAAAAACCTCAATAGAAAACCTTTTAGATGATCTATTTAAAGGAAGTGTACTTAACTATCATATACGTGATAATCAAGTTGTTTTAACTCAAAATAGTTTAGTTTATGATTACTTGCCTAAATCTTTTTTTGGGAGTAATAATAGTACTTCAAAACAGATAATCACTAATCCTAATTCCAATAAGACTCCTTTTTTTTATTCTAAAAATGAACAAAAAGTAGGAGCAAAAATAGATGTAATTAAAATTGGCAAAGAAAATAAGCTTATTCAACAAACAAATTACAAATTATCAGGCTTTGTTATAAATAAATCTACCAATAAACCCATTGCTAATATGGTTTTACAGTTTAATAATAAAAACATTATAACTGATGAAAAAGGTTTTTATTCAACAAACCTTCCTGCAGGAATGTATTGGGTAAAAACTAAACTTTTAGGGATTAAAGATGTTACAAAAAAAGTATTCTTATATAATGATGGGGTTTTAAATTTTAACCTATCGGAAAGTATTGAGTTTTTAGATGCCATAATTGTAAATACTACTTTAGAAAAAAATATTAAAGATGAAAACACAGGCGTTGAAAAAATAGATGTCGAGGAAATCAAAAACATACCGCTTGTTTTAGGAGAACGAGATATTTTAAAAGTAGCAACTACCCTTCCCGGTATTAGCAAAGCTGGTGAAGGAGTAGAAGGCTTCAATGTTAGAGGAGGTAAAGTGGATCAGAATTTAATTTTATTAGATGATGCTATTGTATATAATTCATCACATTTTTTTGGAATATTTTCAGCTCTAAACCCTTTTACAACAGGTGATGTAAAAATATATAAAGGAAGTATGCCTGTTGAGTATGGTGGCAGACTATCTTCTGTTTTTGACATTAAAACAAAAATTGCAAATAAAAAACAATTTAAAGGAGAGGGAGCTATAGGCCCCGTTACCGCAAATTTAATGATCGACCTTCCTGTAGTTAAAGAAAAATCTGGATTAATAGCAGGAGGAAGGGCTACTTACGCCAATTGGATTCTAAAATCTTTAAATGAGGAATCTTTAAAAAACAGTAATGCTTCATTTTATGACTTTATATTAAGTTATGATCATACTCTAAATAAAAACAACACATTAAAAGTAATGGGGTATTACAGCAAGGATAAATACAGTATTACTTCGGACTCTTTACAAAGTTACAGCAATAGGTTAATGTCCATAAAATGGAATCATATTTTTAATAAGAAAAACAAATTAAAGTTAGTTTTGGCAAATAGCCAATATAAATATGGCCTTGAATTTGATGGTAATACAAATCGTGATTTTAAATTGGGATACCAAATAAATGAAATAAACTTAAAACTTAACGCTACTTATAGGTTAAATAAAAAACATAAATTTAATTACGGTATTTCTGCAAAACATTATTCTGTTCAACCTGGTTTAATAGAACCCCTAAATTCAGAATCAATTATAACAACGCTAAATATATCAAAAGAAAAGGCCTTAGAAAATGCCATTTTTGTATCTGATAAAATCAAATTAAATAAAAAAATCACCGTAAATGCAGGTATTCGCTATTCTTTTTTTAGCGCTTTAGGCGAACGTTCCCAAAGAGTCTACGCAAATAATCTCCCTAAATCTGAAGAAACAGTTTTAGAAATTAAAAACTTCAGCAATAATGAATCTATAAAAACCTATAATGGAGCAGAGTTTAGACTCTCTGCAAGGTATTTATTAACCCCTACATCCTCTATTAAATTAAGTTATGATAATACATATCAATACATACATAGGTTGTCAAATAACACAACGGCATCACCTACTGATACATGGAAATTATCCGATTTAAATATAAAACCACAACAAGGAACACAATATAGTTTAGGGGTATATAAAAATTTGAAAAATAATATTTTTGAATTAAGCTTAGAAGGCTACTATAAAACATCTAAAAATATTTTAGATTATAAAACAGGCGCATCTTTACTATTAAATGAAAATTTAGAAACTGAAGTATTACAAGGGTTAGGAAAGTCATACGGGATTGAATTTTTAGCCAAAAAACAAGGCAGATTAAATGGATGGATAAGTTATACCTATTCCAGGTCGTTAATTAAATTGGATAGTGATTTTGAAATAGAAAAGGTAAACAATGGCAAGTATTTTTCTTCAAATTATGATAAGCCACATAATTTTAATTTAGTAGGTAACTACAAAGCTACAAAACGCTACAGCTTTTCAATAAATGCAACTTACCAAACAGGTAGACCTGTAACCTATCCTGTGGGTAAATATACTTTTGGAGGTATTGAATATGTTTCATATAGCAATCGAAATGAGTTTAGAATACCAGATTATTATAGATTAGATTTAGGAATTAACATTGAAGGCAACCATAAAATTAAAAAAATAGCGCATAGCTTTTGGAATATTTCGGTATATAATGTTTTAGGAAGAAACAACCCATATTCCGTATTTTTTGTTTCAGATAATGGGCAAATAAAAGCTTATAAAATCTCAATATTTTCCATCCCTGTACCAACTATTACCTATAATTTTAAATTTTAATATTATGCAAAAATCAAACATCATATATCTATTATCAGCGTTATTAATCATTTTAGGTTGCACAGAGCCGTTTGACACTACAACTATTGATTTTGAGGATGCAATTGTAATAGAAGCAACAATAACTAATGAGCAAAAGTTTCAAAAAGTGTTGGTAAGCAGAACAACTATGTTAGAGGGAATATCTGGTTTTTCTGGCGAAAGTAATGCAAATGTACGTGTAGAAGATACCCAAGGAAATAGTTATATTTTTCAGGAGACTGAACAAGGTGTTTATATTTCTGAAGTTGAATTTAGCGCACAACAAAGCACTGATTACCAACTACGTGTAACAACTGCACTAGGTAATATATATTCCTCAGAAATAGTACAACTAACCTCTGAAACTCAAATAGAGAACTTATCTGTTTCAAGAAACCTAAATAACCAAGGAGAGGATGGAGTATTTATTTATGTAGATAGCTTTGACCCCACAGGAACTTCAAAATACTATAGATATGAATATGAAGAAACTTACAAAATAATTGCTCCAAATTGGTCTATTACTGATGGGATAATTATACAAGAAGATCCATTACCAAATCCACCAGGGTTTGCCGTAGCTCTAGTTCCAAAAACAGAAGAGAAAAAAACTTGTTATAATACCGTTAATAATAATGAAATTATATTAACAAATACAACACAATTGATGGAAGATAGAGTAAGCATGTTTCCGGTAAGATTCATTAATAAAAATAATTTCATAATATCACATAGGTACAGTATCCTCGTAAAACAATTTATACAATCAAAAAAATCTTATGATTTTTATAGAACACTAAAAGAGTTGTCTGATATTGAGAATGTTTTTTCTCAGCAACAAGTTGGTCATTTATCCGGAAATATATTTTCCGAAAGTAATTCTAACGAAAAAGTATTAGGGTATTTTGATGTTACAACAATATCTACTCAAAGAATTTATTTTAATTATACCGATTTATTTCCAGGAGAAAATTTACCTCCATATGCTATAGAATGTGAAGAAATCACCCCCTTTAAATCAGTACCTTTACCACCGTTTGGACCCCCGTTTTCACCTTTAATTATAGCCCTTAAGGATGGATGGCTATATTACACTATAAACCCTACACCTATTATTGACGGCCTAGAAGCGCCTTGGATACTTGTACCACCACAATGTGGTGATTGTACTCAATTAGGTTCAAATCAAGTTCCTTCATTTTGGATTGATTAATACATAAAATTTACATGAAAATTTATAGATACATACTTTTATTAACTCTATTTAACAATTCTTTTGCTCAAATAATTGAGGAATCAAATTTTGAAGAGTTAACCGCTATCCCTAAAGAGGAAGTTTATATACAAACTCCAACCTCTTTTTTATTAGCTGGAGAATACTTATATTATAAATTATATTGTATAAATAGCGAAACAACAAAGCTAAGTAATATTAGTAAAGTCGGTTACGTAGCGTTAATTTCCAAAGACAGAGAACCCATTTTTAATCATAAAATCAAACTAATCAAAGGAGTAGGTTTTGGTGGTTTTTTCATTAACACTACAGTACCTTCTGGTAATTATAAAATAATTGCTTACACGCAATGGATGAAAAATTCAGCTAAAAATATTTTTTATCAAAATGATATTACTATTGTAAATCCTTTTCTTGCGAACCAAAAAACGCTACTTGATACTAATTTAAAGCAACAAAATACCATAAAAGAAGTCAGTTTCAGTGAAAGTGAAATTAACACTGATGGGTCCATAAAAATAAAAAAGAAAAAGTATCAACCGCGAGAAAAAATCTCTATTTCTATTCTTAATCCATCTAAAACCTTTTTAAATGGGCATTATGCCATATCTGTAAGAAAGATAGATAAAATAAAAAAAACAGCAGGTAATAGCATTAAAACATATGCATCATTATTTAACACCCCTACAAAACATTATAAAACCATAAATTATCTTCCAGAAATAAGAGGAGAGATATTTTCAGGAAAAGTACTATCCAAATTAACTAATAAACCCATTTCTAATATTAAATTAGCTTTTTCAATACAAGGAGATCATAACATCTTTAAAATAGCTACAACAAATTTAGAGGGAATATATTATTTCAACATATTAGATGAGTATTTAGTAAATAATGCTAACATACAAATAGTTAGTGATGATCGAGAAAACTACACAATAGTACCCTCTCTTAAAATAAAAAATGACTACAGTAATTTAAAATTTAACCACTTTAAATTATCTCCAACTATGAAATCTTTGATTTTAGAGAGAAGTATAAATAATCAAATTGAAAATGCCTATTTTGAAATAAAACCAGACAGCATTAAAAAGGCTACTGAACTTTCTTCTCCATTTAAAAATGAAATAGAATACAATTTAGATGATTTTACAAGGTTTAAAACAATGAAAGAGACTATTGTTGAAATCATCAATGACGTTATTATTAAAACTAAAAAGAAGAAAAAATACTTCTACATCAAACCATTCCCTTATGTTCCTACAAACATAGACCCAATGGTAATTATTGATGGTGTATTAATACAAAATCATAATGAATTAATAGATTCTGATGCTAAAAAAATTAAAAAAATCAGTTTTATCCGTGATAAATACATCTATGGTGGTAAAACCTATCAAGGAATTTTAATTTTCGACACTTATAATAATAATTATAAAACCCTAGACAAAGGGCTTAGTACTCTTCAATTAAATAAATATAAGGCAAGTAAAAAATATTTTAATCAAACTTACGAAAATGATAAATTTGATAGAGTCCCTGATTTTAGAACACAATTATTATGGAATCCAAATTTAAAATTAAATACAAAAAATACTCTAATTGAGTTTTATGCTTCGGACAATAAAGGCGTTTTTGAAATTATTATAGAAGGCTTTACAGCTAACGGAAATACTGTTCGAATTAAGGAGGTTTTTGAAATTCAATAACTTCTATGGCGCTGGATTTGGTAATACTTGATGTACGGCTTCTATTGCTGTTAAAATTTCTTCAGACAACGTAATATTTATACTTTCAATATTTTCTTGTAGTTGACTCATTTTTGTGGCTCCAATAATAGTACTGGTTACAAAAGGTTGCTGGTTTACAAATGCCAATGCCAAATGCGTAGCACTTATATTATGTTGTTTTGCAATTGCTACATATTGTTGTATCGCATTAGTAGCTTGTTCACTGGAATATCTGGAATATCTTGGAAATAACGACACTCTACCTACCGTATTTTCATCTTCTAAATATTTACCAGAAAGTGTGCCAAAACCTAATGGAGAATACGGCAATAAGCCTATATTTTCTCGCATAGAAATCTCTGATAGTCCGTATTCATAAGTTCTGTTTAGTAAGGAATATGGATTTTGTATGGTTTGCATACGTGGTAATCCTGTTTTTGATGCTTCTAAAAACCTCATTGCTCCATAAGGAGTTTCATTAGACAAACCGATGTGCCTAATTTTTCCTTCTTGTACAAATTCATTTAAAACCAATAATACTTCCAGAAAGTTATCTTCCCATTTTTCATTGGCATCATGTACGTAATTACGTTGGCCAAAAATATTCACATTTCGTTCTGGCCAATGCAATTGATATACATCAATATAATCGGTTTGTAAACGCTGTAAACTTTGCTCCAACGCTTTCCTTAAAACAGTAGGACTGTAACTTAAATCGTCACGTATCCAATCCATTCCTCTATTTGGACCTGCAATTTTAGAAGCCAAAACTACCTGATTTCTATTCTTATTTTTCTCAAACCAAGAACCTATATATTCTTCTGTTTTCCCACAAGTAGCAGCACTTGGTGGTACGGCATACATTTCGGCAGTGTCAATAAAATTTACACCATTATCAATAGCATAAGTGAGTTGCTCATGCGCATCTGCTTCAGTATTTTGATTACCAAAAGTCATGGTGCCCAAACAAATTTTACTAACTTTTATATTGGTATTAGGTAGTGTTGTGTATTTCATAAAAAAGCCCTCTCTGCCCGTTGGGCATCTCTCCCAAGGGGAGAGAATTAATGATTCATAATTTAAAAAAATAAGATAGGGGCGTTATTGCTTGTAAAAAAGTGCGAAATTATTTTTATTTTGGATTAATCGCCTCAATATTATTTTTGGCTACCGTCCTCCTTTTTTTAACTTTTTCGCTTCGTGTTTTTGGCTATCGCCCCACGATTATTTTACTTCGTTTAGCAATTTAGTAACCTCATCTAATTTTGGTGTTAAAATCACTTCAATTCTACGATTTTTTGCTTTCCCTTCAGCAGTTTCATTATCTGCAATAGGCGCGTACTCACTTCTACCTGCTGCGGTTAAGCTTTCCGAATTTATTTTTTTATTTTCTTGTAAAATAGTTACAATTGCAGTAGCTCTTTTGGTTGACAAGTCCCAGTTATTTGCAATATCACTACTTCCTCCATTAAATTGATCGTTATCCGTATGTCCTTCAATTAACACATTAATTTCTGGATTTTCAGCTAATACCACACCTAATTGTGTTACTGCTTTTTTACCTTCTGCACCAATTTTCCAACTTCCTGATTGAAATAATAATTTATTTTCCATAGAAACATATACTTTTCCGTCACGTTGTTCTACCGTTAAACCTTTACCTTCAAAATTAGTTAAGGCTTTAGATATTGCATTCTTTAAACGTTTCATATTGGCGTCTTTTGCCGCTAATGCACTTTCTAATTCGTTTACACGTTTAGAGCGTGAAGCTAAAGTAGTTTGTAACTCATCTGCTTTTTTAGCACGCATTTCCAATTCTTTTTGCAAATCGGCTAAACGCTTACTTTCTGCTTGCAATGCTTTTTCTTTATCTTCTAATTGTTGTAATAAGGCTTTGTTTTTTGCAGTATTTTTCGCTAATTCCTTAGTGCTTGTTGTTTCTAATTTTTTATATGAATCTTTTAATTTGTTACGCATTTGTTCTAACTCAGCTAAATCATTTGCTAACGAAGCTTTATCACCTTTTAATTTTTCTAAAATGGCTTGTGCGCTTGCTAAATCAATAGTTAATTGTGCTTTTTCATCTTCACAATCTTTGTTTTTATCATCCGTAGCTCTTTTTGCTTTTTTTAATTTTGCGTATTTACTTTCTAACTCCGTAAAGTCTTTTTTTGACACACAAGATGTTATTGATAATGCGGCTAATGCGACTAATATTACTGTTTTTTTCATTTTTTTTGCTTTATGTGATAGGCTATATGCACTATGCTAATGTTTTATTTTTATTTTCTGAAGAAGGAAAACGTTTAAACTTCCCACTTTATTACTTTTAAACTATGATATTTCTACAACTATTGGGCAATGGTCTGAATGTTTTGCTTCTGGCAATATATAAGCTCTTTTTATTTGATTTTTTAAAGGCTCGGAAACCATCGCATAATCTAAACGCCATCCTTTATTATTATTTCTGGCATTAGCACGATAACTCCACCAACTGTATTGATGTGGTTCGCTGTTTAACAAACGAAAAGAATCAATAAAACCATTATCAATAAAATCACCTATCCATTTACGCTCTTCGGGTAAAAAACCAGAGGTCTTTTTTAATCCTTTTGGGTTATGAATATCAATTTCTTGATGACAAATATTATAATCTCCACAAATCACTAAATTCGGAATTTCCTTTTTCAACTCCGTAATGTAGTTTTGAAAATCGTCCATATACTTAAACTTGAACTCCAAACGAGCATCATTTGTACCTGAAGGCAAATATAAACTCATGATAGAAACGTTATCAAAATCTACCCGTAAATTACGCCCTTCAAAGTCCATATAGTCAATACCAGTGCCATACTCAATATGGTTGGGTTTGGTTTTGGATAAAATAGCAACGCTGGAGTATCCTTTTTTTTCAGCACTAAACCAATAATGGTACGGATAACCTGCTTCTTCAAAAACAGATAAATCCAACTGCTCTTTATGCGCTTTGGTTTCTTGTATGCAAATAACATCAGGGTTGGCTTGTTGCAACCAATCAATAAACCCTTTTTTTAAGGCGGCACGTATACCGTTTACGTTATAAGAAATTATTTTCATATTTGTTTCTTGAAAATTTAACTGCTAAAATAAAGAAGTCTGACTTAAAAATAGTGCTTTTGGGGTGTTAAATATTTTATAAAGTTAACGTACAGCATTACAAGATGCTTTTTATTGATTTTCACCTAAAAAACACTAAATTTGCTTAACACTGAATCTAATTCACCTATACCGAGTGATTCGGTATTAAAACGGATTCATATTCTTAAACTGTTAGCGCTAATTTGAAAAAAATGATGAAATTTATTTTAATAATTCTAACTACTTTTTTATTTGCGTGCAACAATAAGCCAAAAGAAATACCTCAAAGTATACCTGTAGAAAAAAAGATAGAAAACGAAGTTTCTACATCTACTAAAATTCCACCGTTTAAAATAATAAATTCAAGCTCTACCCTTCCTGTATGGATAAGTAATCTTTATAATAAAACAGAAGAGACTGACTATTATAAAATCACACATGAAGTTATACAGTTTAATATTATAAATGATTCCCTATCATCATGCATCATTAATTCAAATGATGGTATATGTGCAAAGTATTTTTTAGCTACCCAACTTTCTAAAAAAGAAATTGATTTTATTGAATTAGCTGAAGATTGTGACCATGAACAGTCGATTCCAGAACACTCTTGGTCTGAATATAAAATAATTAATTCAAAAAAAGTAAATACAACTGAATACAATGAATTTATTCCAGACTCATTACTTATTGATGGAGAAATACCAATAGGTAAAGGCCTTGAAGATTTTGAATTTATAAGGTCCGTTAAGAATTTTGAGTTTAATATCTTAAAAAACGGTAATATTGAAAAAAGTGAATTAATAAGTATTAATCAAAAACAATTAATTAAGCTTGATAGTTTAAATATGTTTTCTGTGGATGACTACCCTATTACTAATGATATGTTTATTGGCAATTATGACAAAATTGTGAGTGGTGATTTATTAGTTTATGATCAAGTATGGTTTTCGAATGATATCTTAGAACAGACATTGATTTTTGAATTATATACAGATTACCACAGAATAGCTACCTATCATTTTTTAAACACAGATACTCCAAAAGATTTAATTAGACAATTGAGCTTTCAAGATAACAAAGGAAATTCAGTAACTGAACTTCAAATTAAAAATGATTTTATTGGGTTTCTCAATCAAGCTATCAAAATAGATAAAGAGTATTTCATAAGTAATAAAAAATTTCAGTTTGGGGATAATAAGGAAAAAGCAATAAAAATATACGGAAAGCCTGATGTGATAAATTCAGAAAATGGAATGCTTATTCTAAAATGGAGTTTTGATGGTGATTACTTGTTTGACGAATTACTTAATGTGAAGAAAAAACAAATTGCAAAAGAAAGCTTTGGTCATGAAATAACTATGTATTTTAAACAAAATAAATTAATTGGACAGATTTTATTTAATGATATACCTTAAAATAAAAAACTGGCGCTAACAACACCTATAAATAATACGGATTCTGGTGTTTAAAATTGAAAGCTTGTATATATTTACATTCAACGCCAAATCTTTTAATTTGGCTTTTTTAAAACGACAAAATTAAAATCAAAACAAAAAGCTCATGGCTTGTGTCGACACGAAAATTCGTGAATTTTCTGCACCGTACTATTCATAGCTAATCGTTAAGTGAGCATATAAACTCCGAGGACTGAAAAAAAGAAAGTCTTCTTAAATTCCAAATAATTGTACCTTTGTTAAATGGAAAATTCAGAAATTAAAATATATAAAACTGAAAGTGGAAATACAACCATTGAAGTCAAGTTAGAGAAAGAAACTGTTTGGCTATCTCAAAAACAAATGGCTTAATTATTTGAAAAAGACAGTGATACAATAGGGTTGCATCTCAAAAACATATATAAGTCAAAAGAATTAGATGAAATTTCAACTACCGAGAAATACTCGGTTGTTCAACAAGAAGGTGAAAGAAAAGTAAAAAGGCAAATAAACTATTACAATTTAGATGCTATAATTTCAGTAGGATATAGAGTTAATTCAAAACGTGGTATAATCTTTCGGAAATGGGCTACACAATTATTAAAAGAATATTTAATTAAAGGGTTTACAATAAATCAAGAAAAGTTAGAAAAACAAAATAAACAACTTCTCGAGTTAAAAGAAACTGTCAAAATATTACGTAATGTTGTTTCTTGAAAATTTAATTACTAAAATAAAGAAGTCTGATCTAAAAACAGTGCTTTTGGGGTGTTAAATATTTTATAAAGTTAACGTACAGCATTACAAGATGTTTTTTGTTGACTTTCTGCTCAAAAAACATTAATTTCGCTTAACACTGAATATAATTCACCTGTACCGAGTGATTCGGTATTAAAACGGATTCATATTCTTAACAAGTTAAGTAAAACTTTTCAAAACCAAGTTTCTTCCTACAACGTAGCAATACATTTTTCGGCACATTTTTCGCCATCAATAGCTGCGGAAATGATTCCTCCTGCATAACCAGCTCCTTCCCCACACGGGTACAATCCTTTTATTTGCAAATGCTCAAAAGTTACTTTATCTCTGGGGATTCTTACGGGTGATGACGTACGAGATTCTGGCGCGTGCAACACCGCATCATTGGTTAAATACCCGCGCATAGTTTTACCAAAAGCTTTAAAACCTTCTCTAAGCGTTTCATGTATAAATTGCGGGAAAACCGAACGTAAATCTGCCGAAGTAATTCCTGGAGCATAGGATGTTTTGGGTAACGAATCTGATATTTTATTTTGCGTAAAATCTACCATACGCTGTGCGGGTGCAGTTTGTGTTTTGCCACCATCCAAAAAAGCTTGCTGCTCTATTTGTTTTTGAAATTCCAATCCTGCAAGAGGACCAAATTTTTTATATGCTGCAAAATCTTCCAAGCGCAACTCTACCACAATACCAGAGTTTGAAGTGGGTTGGTCCCGTTTTGAAGGTGACCATCCGTTGGTTACAATTTCCCCAGGAGCGGTGGCACAAGGTGCAATTACGCCTCCAGGGCACATGCAAAAAGAGTACATACCACGTCCGTTTACTTGCTTTACAATACTGTAGGGAGCGGGCGGTAAATATTCACCGCGACTGTCACATTTATACTGTATTTGATCAATTAAATTTTGACTGTGCTCAATACGAACCCCCAAAGCAAAGGGTTTTGCTTCAATAAATATTTCTTTTTTATGTAACAATTCGTAAATATCTCTTGCCGAATGTCCTGTTGCTAAAATTAATTTTTTACTGGTATATTTATCACCATTTTGTAAGGTAACACCTGCTATTTCATCATTTTTCACGATAATATCCGTTACACGGGCATTAAAAATAACTTCGCCTCCATTTTCAATAATGGTGTTTCTAATATCAGCAATAATTTTTGGGAGTTTATTAGTCCCTATATGTGGGTGTGCATCAATGCGTATTTTTGGTGTTGCCCCAAAACCAACCAATAAATCTAATATTCTATTTACATCTCCTCTTTTTTTAGAGCGTGTATATAATTTACCGTCAGAGTAGGTTCCTGCACCACCCTCTCCAAAACAATAGTTAGAATCTGGGTTTACCAAATGATCTTGATTAATTGCTTTTAGATCTCTCCTTCTTGCCTGTACATCTTTACCACGTTCTAAAACAATGGGTTTTTTACCCAACTCAATACAGCGTAAAGCTGCAAATAAACCTGCGGGTCCAGCACCTACAATTAGTACTTCTTCCTGGTTGGAAACATTTTTATAATTGGGTAAGGCTATCTGTTTTTCTACAAATTCTTCCTGTGTAAAAACTAGGACTTTTAAATTTATTTTAGTCGCTTTTTGGCGTGCATCAATAGATCGTTTTAAAATTTCAACATGTGTAATTTCAGATACAGGGATACCGCTTTTTCGAGCTACTTTTTTAATTAATAACGCTGTTGTTGCTGCTTCTTTTGGTGAAACGACTAATTGAAATTCTTGCTGCATAACGGTTTTATATTTACCGCGAAGATAATGTTTATAATTCGGTCGATATTCTTTCTACAAAATTATCTCTATAAAATTATAGGATGTAAGTATTATTTATATCTTTGAATCATGGAGCGACAACTAAAAGAAGCCCCTCCTACCTATTTGTTTTTTTATGAATTTCCAAAACCCAAATATACTTTACGCTCTATTTGCCTTAATCATCCCGATTATAGTGCATCTTTTTCAGTTGCGTAAATTTGAAAAAACAGCTTTTACTAATGTAAAGTTTTTAAAAGAATTGATTTTGCAAACTCGCAAAAGTTCGCGCATTAAAAAATGGTTACTTTTAAGCACGCGTTTATTAGTATTTGCCAGTATTATTTTTGCCTTTGCACAACCCTATTTTGATAGTAAAAACAGTATTAAACAAGAAAAGGAAACGGTTATTTACTTAGACAACTCCTTTAGTATGCAAGAAAAAGGAGCAAAAGGGGAGCTTTTTAAAATTGCTACTCAAGAGCTATTACAACATTTTAATACCGATGAAAAAATTAGCGTACTTACCAATACTAAAACGTATAAAAACACCACTTTATCAGCTATTAAAAATGAGTTAATTGCTACGGATTATTCTCCCACACAATTACCTTATAAAACGGTAGTATTAAAAGCGAATCAATTATTTAGTAAACAAAAAAATACGATAAAGCGTTTGTTAATCATTTCCGATTTTCAACAAAAAACTGCTTTGGATAGCCCCTTTTTTAATACAAACATACAAACAGCATTAGTACAAATTAAACCCATTGCTGTAAAAAATGTAAAAATTGATACCGCCTATTTTAGCACAAACAACACTGCAAAATCTACCCTTCATGTAGTAATTGCTCAAGATTATTCCGAAGAAAAAAACATTCCCATCTCGCTTTTCAATAAAGATAGTTTAATTAGTAAAGCATCCGTTTTGCTCTCTAAATTAAAAAATACTATTGATTTTGATTTACCATCAAACGAAAATTTAAATTTAAAAGTAGCCATTCAAGATGCGAATTTCAAGCATGATAATACACTATTTATTACCCGAAACATACCTGAAAAAATAAATGTATTGACAATTGGAAATACAAAAAATAATCAGTTTTTATCTAAAATTTTTACTGAAGATGAATTTACATTAATTAAAAACACATCCAAAACTATTGATTACAGTAGTTTTAACACACAACATGTTTTAATTTGGAATGAAATTGAAAACCCATCCGCAGCACTAATACAAAACACGCAACAGTTTGCAAAAAATGGAGGAACGGTTATTTGTATTCCTGCTACAAAAATAAATACCAATACCTATAATTTACTAACGCCTGTTTTTAAAGATCAAAACACTACGACAACACGTTTGACTAAAATTAACTTCTCCCACCCTATTTTTAATCAGGTTTTTGAAAAACGAATTACTAATTTTCAATTCCCAACTTTTAAAAAACAATACCGTTTAAAAAATTATCAATCGGCAATTTTAAGTTTTGAAAATGGGAATCCTTTATTGGTAAATAAAGGGAATTACTATCTTTTTTCGGCTGCCTTAAATGCTCAAAATAGTAATATTAAACAAGCCCCATTAATTGTACCCACTTTATATAACATTGCAAAAAGCAGTTTAAGAAGTAGCACTTTATACTACACCATTGGAAAAGAAAATAAGATTGATATTGCCGTAAAACTTAACAAAGATGAAGTTTTACATCTTGAAAAAAATAATTTTAATTTTATTCCATTACAACAAATAAAAGGAAATAAGGCACGTATAAACACACATCTAAATCCTGAAAAAGCAGGGATTTACAATGTGATTAGTAGCAACCAAAAACAACATACCAGTATTGCCTATAATTACAATAGGACAGAAAGTAATGCACAATATTTTGAGGTAGAAAAATTAAAAAACAACCATATTAGTGTTAACAATAATGTGGTTAGTGCTATTGAAAATATAAATTCAATGCAAAAAGTATCTTCCGTTTGGAAATGGTTTGTTATTTTTGCGATAGTGTTTTTACTTATTGAATTACTCATTTTAAAATATTTTAAATGAATATCCTGATAAAATCAGCAACTATACTTGATAAAACAAGTACTTACCACCAACAAACAAAAGATATTCTTATCAAAAACGGTATCATTACCGCTATTGAAAGTTCCGTTTCAAATACCACAAATTATCCCGAAATTAAATTAAAAAACCTCCATGTTTCACAAGGATGGTTTGATAGTTCAGTCTGTTTTGGTGAACCTGGTTTTGAAGAGCGTGAAACTTTAGCAAACGGTTTACAAGTTGCTGCAAAAAGTGGTTTTACCAACATTGCCATAAACCCAAATACCAACCCAATTATTGACAACAATACGGCGGTTACTTTTATAAAAAGTAAAAGTGATGCACATGCCGTTACCGCACATCCAATTGGGGCATTAACAAAAAATAGTGCAGGAGTAGACTTAGCGGAATTGTATGATATGCAACAAGGAGGAGCGGTAGCTTTTGGTGATTATCAACACGCTATTGAAAACCCTAATTTGTTGAAAATTGCGTTACAATACACTCAAAACTTTGATGGCTTGGTGTTATCCTATCCGCAAGAAAATAAAATTGCAGGCAAAGGAATTGTAAATGAAGAAGCAACCTCAACTGCTTTAGGTTTAAAAGGAATCCCTAATTTAGCAGAAGAATTACAAGTAGCTCGTGATTTATTTTTATTGGAATACACAGGTGGAAAATTACACATACCTACTATTTCCACCGCAAAATCGGTACAATTAATAGCCGCTGCAAAAGCAAAAGGTTTACAGGTTACCTGTTCCGTTGCTATTGCAAATTTAGTATTAACAGATGCTGAAATTACCGAATTTGACACCCATTTTAAATTGTTACCGCCTTTACGCACAAAAGCAGATAACAAAGCTCTTTTAGCTGGTTTAGAAAACGGAACTATTGATTTTGTAACCAGTAACCATACCCCAATAAATTTTGAATACAAAAATATAGAGTTTGATTACGCACAATATGGAAGCATTGGTTTGGAAACTGCTTTTGGTGTATTAAACACTATTTTATCTACTGAAAAAATAGTGGAATTATTTACTCAAAACAAAGCTATCTTTAAAGTTACTAATGCAAAAATAGCTGTAGGCGAAAAAGCAATACTTACCTTTTTTGACCCTAAAGAAACACATACATTTACTAAAAAAGATATTTTATCTACCTCAAAAAATAGTTGCTTTTTAGGCACTACACTAAAAGGGTATGTATACGGTATTTACAATAACAATCAATTGATTTTAAATGACAACAACTAACACATCTAACGGAAAAACAGCTGCTTTTGTAGCCTATTTAACAATAATTGGTACAATTGTAGCCTTTTTTATTAATTTTGATGATAAAAGCAAGTTTGCTTATTTTCATATTCGTCAAGCATTAGGGTTATATCTTACCTTTTTTATATTAGCTTATTTTGTTGGTTATTTTGATAGCTGGATGATTTCTGGACCTTTTTATGTGTTTTTTATCATGTTATGGTTTTACGGTTTTTCTTCAGCATTAGGAGGCACTACCAAACCTGTACCCTTATTAGGAGAACATTATCAGAAATTATTTAATATGATTGGTGAAGACGCTTAATTAAGTTGAATAGTCATAAAATAGGTTGAAATTAATACGACTTGTATGGGCATCTAATAATTTTATTACTTCAGCTACTCCTAAAAAACACTACCATTTTTTAATATCCTTAATCTCATTTTAAATGAACAACCTATCCTTACACCATATTACTAGACCTGCAAAAGACACCACTAAAAAAGCACCGTTACTATTATTATTACATGGTTATGGCAGTAATGAGGAAGATTTATTTTCTTTTGCAAGTGAACTGCCTCAAGAGTACTTTATTGTTTCGGCACGCGCTCCTTTTGAATTACAACCAACAGGACATAGTTGGTATGATATTCATTTCACAGAAACTGAAAAGGTTTCAAACGTAAAAGAAGCTATTGTTTCACGTGATACGATAGCAAAATTTATTGACGAATTGATAGCAACGTACCCTATTGATGCCAATCAAATAAATTTATTAGGTTTTAGTCAAGGTACTATTTTAAGTTATGCAGTGGCTTTATCTTATCCTGAAAAAATAAAAAATGTAGTGGCGTTAAGTGGCTATATAAATGAAGAAATGTTAATTGACGGTTATGAAAATATAGATCACAATCATTTAGATTTTTACATTTCTCATGGTAGTGTAGATCAGGTAATTCCTAATTTTATGGCCAACAAAGCTCCTGATTTTTTAACTAAACTAAATATTAAAAATTCTTACCGAGAGTTTCCTGTAGGGCATGGTGTTGCCCCTCAAAATTTTTATGAGTTTAAAGAGTGGTTGAAAAATAAATTGTAATTCGTTAAAAATAAAAAAGTGAGGTTCTAATTTAGAACCTCACTTTTTTAGCTACAAATGAATGTTTTACTACTTCGTTACATCAAACGGATATAAGAAAGATTCTGAAGTTTCAAAACTCATGGTTTTATTATCATTATAAAATACTTTTATTAATATTTGCCCCCAGTATTTCCCATCGGTAAAATCAGCTATTACCCATTTATGGTTTAACATTTTTATACTATTAATCATCATTCTACCACCATTCATTGCGTCATACGGTACAAGTGGATTTCCTTCTTTTTTGAAGTTTAAATCAATTAATTGATCTTGAACGTGTTGGGTCAATTCTTTGTAATCAATATCATCTTTATACAACAATTCTATAGCGTACGGATCATCCGATAATGAAAAACTACTTTTTTCCATTACTTCTATTTGCAACTGACCAATAGTGTCTTGGTATTTTTGGGTTGTTTCCGTTAAACGAGTTTCTATTTTTGCTAATTTATCTTCTAAGTGTTTCGTGTCTTTTTTTGTGTTGACAATAAAAAACAACAAAATTAAAGCAGTAAAAATAAAAAGGTATAAATACAATTGCTTTTTCATAATATAAAATTTTTAGGTTAATTTGATGTTAGGGTTAAGGTATCATACGCCAAAAATACATTTTTTGGTAAACTTTTTTGTACTTCTTCATGAAAACCTAACATATGACTAACATGTGTTAAATAGGCTTTTTTAGGTTTTACGGCTTCAATAAACGCCAATGCTTCTGTTAAACTAAAATGCGAATGGTGGGGTTCTTCCCGCAAAGCATTAACTACCAACACATCTACCCCTTTTAGCTTTTTTATTTCAGAGGCTACTATTGTTTTTACATCTGTTAAATAGGCGAAATTTTGAATTCGGAATCCAAAAATAGGTAGTTTACCATGTAACACTTCTATTGGCGTTATTTGAATGTCATTGATTTTAAAATCAACATTGTTTTCTATTAAATTCATAGTTAATGTTGGTGTACCTGGATATTTATTTTCGGTTTCAAAAATATACGCAAATCGTTTTTTTAATGAATTTTGCACACGTGCATCAGCACATACCGTAAATTTTCCTTGTTTAAAATAAAATGGACGCACTTCGTCCAAACCTGCCGTATGGTCAGAATGTTCATGTGTAAAGAGTAAGGCATCTATTTTTTGTACGTTTTCACGTAGCATTTGCTGCCTAAAATCAGGACCACAATCTACCACTAAAACGGTATTATTTACCTCAATCTGTATTGATGAGCGCAAACGCTTATCTTTAAGGTTTTTACTTAAACACACGGGGTGGTTACTCCCAATAACGGGAATACCTTGTGAGGTACCTGTGCCTAAAAATGTAATTTTCATACTGTTATTTTAAATATTACTTAAAACTAAACAATTTTTACATGATAATATTGCATTACTATTGTTTAATTTTAAGTAATATTTAAACTCCAAAATTTGTTTCTTTAAAAGATAGAGTGGATTTTTGCGTTAGTGGTACGAGCGGCATCCTTTTTTTGGTGGCGTTTATGCCAAAAAAAGATATAGCGGGTAACACGACCCTTATGAGCGTTTTTTTTACGCCTCGGAAGGGGAATGCCCAAATAACTAAAAAAAGTTAACAAATTGTCTTCATATTTTTTTTAGAACCAAAACTGTTTGCTACTTTTGTTACGTAAGCAATAACCCAAACATATTATGAGTGCACATATAAAAGGAGACAAGGCATTTGATACCATTCCTTCAACTAAAGACAAAGCGTTACGTATTAATTTAAATGAAAATATTTACGGTACGTTTTCTGAAATTGGGGCAGGACAAGAAACCGTACGTTATTTTTTTAGAGCAGGTGGTGCTTCTGGCACTATTGCTAAAGCAATGAGTGCTTATGACAAGGATTTTAGTGATGCTATTTATGGTATTGAAGATGATAAGCGTTATGTTACTGAAGCGCGTTTAAAGAAAATGTTGGATCACGAAATCAACTTATTACAAGAACGTAAATCAAAAGAGGAAAATCCGAATCAATTATTTTTTAGCTATGCAAATACGGTTGCAACTATTGATTTTGCTAAAAAATACAAAGGTCATGGTTGGGTAGGTATTCGTTTTCAAACGGATCCTAATGAAGATTTTAGTGATATTATTTTACATTTACGTTTTAAAGAAAACGATGCTAAATTACAACAGCAAACTTTAGGTATTTTAGGTACTAACTTAATTTACGGCGCTTTCTATAAAAATAATAATCCGAAAAAATTATTAGAATATCTATATGATAATTTAGATATGGATCAAGTAGAAATTGATATGATTAATTTTTCAGGACCACGTTTTAAAACTGTAGACAACCGCTTAATGAGTTTGCAATTGGTAAAACATGGTATGACGGATGCCGTAATGTTTGGGCCTGATGGTAATAACTTATTAGCCGCTAAAATACTTTACAAAAAAAATATATTAGCGCTAAGAGGTAGTTTCAGACCCGTAACGCGTGTAAATACCGATATGCTTCAAAAAGCATATGATGCTTTTATTGCCGATAAAAAAGTAGATCCTGACAACGTAAAAGTTATTTTTGAAATTACATTATCCAATTTAAAAGAAGTGCATAATGAAATTAATGAACGTGATTTTTTAGATCGAGCGGAATTGCTATGTTCTTTAGGGTATACGGTTATGATTTCTAACTTTCAACAATACTATAAAGTAGCGCAATACTTTAATTCATACACCAAAAAACGCATGGGATTAGCTATGGGTGGTATGAATTTAATTGAACTTTTTAATGAAAAATATTACCGTAAATTACCAGGTGGTATTTTAGAAGCATTTGGAAGATTAGCTAGTAGTGATGTAAAAGTTTATGTGTATCCGTTTAAAAATGGTAAAGATGAATTGATAACTACTGAAAACATTAAAGTACACCCTCGTATGAAAGATTTATATACTTTCTTTAAAGGAAATGGTAAATTGGTTGATTTAGATCAAGACACTAAATTACTACACATTTACTCACGCCAAGTATTAAAAATGATTCAAAATGGCGAAGGGCACTGGGAAGATATGTTGCCTGATGGTGTTGCAAATATTATAAAAGAGCAAAAACTTTTTGGCTATGAACCTGAAGAAGATTTTACTTCATACAACAGTAATTAATCATAGGACAATATTTTATTTTGGAAAATTACTTTATTCCTTATATGCATCATCATGTACTTTAGCTACCGCCCTACCACTAGGATCGTTCCTGTTTTTAAATGCTTCATCCCACTCTAATGCAATTTTAGTACTACAAGCTACACTAGGTTCTTGAGGTACGCATAACGCTGCGCTATCACTTGGAAAATGCTGTTCAAATATAGAGCGGTAATAAAACTCCTCTTTATTTTGTGGAGGTTGAATTGTAAAAGTATAGTGTGCGTTTTTTAATTGTGCATCACTTACATTAGTATTTACCACTTCTTTTAAGGTATCTATCCAACTATACCCTACGCCATCACTAAACTGTTCTTTTTGCCTCCACGCTACACTTGGCGGCAACATACTTTCAAAAGCTTTACGAAGTACCCATTTTTCCATACGTTCTCCATTAATCATTTTATCTTGAGGGTTTATACGCATTGCAACATCCATAAATTCTTTATCTAAAAATGGCACACGCCCTTCAATGCCCCAAGCGGCTAAACTTTTATTGGCTCGCAAACAATCATACATATGGAGTTTATCTAATTTACGTACGGTTTCCTCATGAAATTCCTGTGCATTTGGTGCTTTATGAAAATATAAATAGCCTCCAAAAAGCTCATCAGCACCTTCACCAGATAATACCATTTTTACACCCATTGATTTGATTACTCTGGCCATTAAATACATGGGTGTAGAGGCTCTAATTGTAGTAATATCATAGGTTTCTAAATTGTAAATGACATCTTTTATGGCATCTAACCCTTCTTGAATGGTAAATTTAATTTCATGATGTATGGTACCTATATGATTGGCCACTACTTGAGCAGCGGCTAAATCTGGAGAACCATCTAACCCTACTGAAAAAGAATGTAACTGCGGGTACCAAGCGTCTGCTTGATCATCAGACTCTATCCGTTTTTGTGCGTATTTTTTAGCAATAGCAGATATTATTGAAGAATCTAAACCACCTGACAATAACACCCCATACGGCACATCACTCATTAATTGTCGATGTACGGCAGCTTCTAAAGCTTTTTTAATAGCATCAATACTGGTTTGATTTTCTTTAACGGCGCTGTAATTTTCCCAATCTCTTTTGTACCATTGTACTAATTTTCCTGTTTTACTTTCTAAATAATACCCAGGAGGAAAGAGCTCTATTTTTGTACAAACACCTTCCAAGGCTTTCAACTCCGAAGCTACATAAAAAGTTCCGTTTTTATCCCAACCAATATACAACGGAATAATACCCATATGGTCACGAGCAATAAAGTATTCATCTTTTTGGATGTTGTATATTGCAAAACCAAAAATACCGTTCATTTCGTCTATAAAATGAGGTCCTTTTTCTTGGTATAATGCCAAAATAACTTCACAGTCACTTTGGGTTTTAAAGTTGTAGTTACTTTCAAATTGTTTACGCAACTCACGATGATTATAAATTTCACCGTTAGCGGCTAGCACCAAGTTACCGTTTTCACTAAACAAGGGTTGTTTACCAGATGCAGGATCAACAATAGCTAAACGCTCATGTGCCATAATAGCTTTCTCGTTACTAAAAATTCCGCTCCAATCTGGCCCACGATGTCTAATTTTTTTTGACATTTCTAAAATTTGTGTTCGCAACAATCCTGATGATTGCTTTAACTCAAATGCACATACAATTCCGCACATATAATTTCTTTTTAAATGATTATTATTAATTTATTAGAGTAAGAAATTGAGGTGTATTAAAAGTAAGGGGAAGATTTTTAATATCTTAAAGTTACAATAAAAAATTAAAATGAAGGTGAAAAAACAAAAAACCCACCCTAAATAAATAGATTGGGTGGTTTTCTGCTCCTCTTCAAAGACTCGAACTTTGGACCCTCTGATTAATCCCGCACGTGCGGGACTCTAACCAACTGAGTCAAAACACCATTAGGTGTAAAATTTTTATTACATAACTTTTGTAACAATATCCTGCTTTTTTGATTTTTGATAAATCGTTCTATTTTTAAAGCTTCAGACTTTTTTTCAGATACATGAAAAATAGCGTTTATACACCAAGGACGGTATTTTGAAGTAAAAGTGTTATACTTACCCTCATTATGCGCTAATAGTCTTTTATTATAATTTGAGGTGTAGCCAATATAATATTTATCAAAATTAATTGAATGTAATATATAAATATAATATCTCATACCACAAGATAACAAAAAACCCAACCTAAATAAATAGGTTGGGTGGTTTTCTGCTCCTCTTCAAAGACTCGAACTTTGGACCCTCTGATTAACAGTCAGATGCTCT